>JAEYOB010000064.1 GCA_023412175.1 Pseudomonadota bacterium
CCTCGAAATCCATCATAGCCGCGTTGCCGCCCCGCTCATCCCGCCCGCGCGAACCGTTTGCGCGAAAATGATCTTTTCGCGGTGCACAAACAACGCGAATCGTCAGGCGCGGGCGCGCAGATCCGGCGACATGCGGCGCTCGGCGGTGCGGACCGCCCAGGCGAGCGCGAAGTTCAGCACGAGGTAGATGGCGCCGGCGACGATGAACACCTCGAACACCGCGAAGGTCTGCGCGATGACCTTGCGGGCGATGCCGGTGACCTCCAGGAGCGTGATGGTGCTGGCCAGCGAGCTGGCCTTGACCATCAGGATCACCTCGTTGCCGTAGGCCGGCAGCGCCTGCCGCACGGCGATGGGAACGACGATGCGGCGGAAGGTCAGGAAACGGCCCATGCCGCAGGCGCGCGCCGCCTCCACCTGCCCGTGCGGCACGGACTGGATGGCGCCCCGCAGGATCTCGCTGCCATAGGCGCCGGTGTTGAGCATCATCGCCAGGATGGCGCACCAGTACGGTTCGCGCAGGATCGGCCACAGCACGCTCTCGCGCACCCCGCCGAACTGGCCGAGGCCGTAGTAGATCAGGAAGATCTGCACCAGCAGCGGCGTGCCGCGGAAGATGAAGACGTAGGCCCGCGCGATCCAGTCCAGCACCAGATTGCCGGACAGCCGCATCAGCGCCGTTCCGGCCGCCACCATAACGCCCAGCAGCTCGGCGAACAGCACGAGCTGCACGGTCAGCGGCACGCCCTCGGCAAGACGCGGCAGCACGTCCCACATCAGCGACCAGTTCATCTCAGGCCCTCCGCACGCCGCGCATGGTGTGGCGCTCGGCGCGGTCGAAGGCCGCCGTCGAGACCGTGGTCAGCAACAGGTAGATCACCGCCGCCGTCGTGTAGAACAGGAAGGGCTGCCGGGTCGAGCCGGCGCCCAGGTGCGCCACGCGCATGACCTCGGCCAGCGCGGTGACCGACACCAGGGACGTGTCCTTCAAGGTGAGCTGCCAGACGTTGCCCAGGCCGGGCAGCGCGTAGCGCAGCGTCTGCGGCGCCAGGATGCGGCGCAGGATCAGCCAGCGGCCCATGCCGCAGGCGCGGGCCGCCTCGATCTGGCCGCGCGGCACCGACTGCACGGCGCCGCGGATCACCTCGGTGGAATAGGAGCCGGAGATCAGGCCGACCGCCACCACGCCGATGGTGAAGGCGTTCAGCTCGACATAGCCCTCGTAGCCGAACACGCGGGCGACGGCGAGCACCATGCCGTTGCCGCCGAAGAACAGCAGGTAGATCACCAGCAGTTCCGGCACGCCGCGCACGACGGTGGTGTAGACCTCCGCCACGGCGCGCAGGATCAGGCTTTCGCCGAGCTTGGCGGCGGCGCCCAGCGAGCCGAACAGCACGCCCAGCGCGAACGCCGACACCGCCACGGCGACGGTCATCCCGGCGCCGGTGAGGATCTGCCAGCCCCAGCCGTTCGGGCCGAAAGAAAGGAGGTCGAGCATGAGGGATCTTTAAAGCCCTCCCCCGCCGGAGACGGGGGAGGGAGGGGACGATTTACTTGAGGGAGATGTCGTAGCCGAAGTGCTGCTTGGACAGCTTGGTGATGGTGCCGTCCTTGTTCGCCTCGGCGATCGCCTTGTCGAACATCGTCTTCAGGTCCCCGTCCTGCTTGCGCAGGCCGAGGCCCATGCCCTCGCCCAGCACGCCGCGCACCAGGTTCGGGCCGAACATGACGATGTTGCCGGCCTTGTCCTCCTTGATGATCGCCTCGACCACCGAGCGGTCGCCGATCACCGCATCGACGCGGCCCGCGGCGAGGTCGATGCCGGCGTTGTCGATCTTGTCGTAGGTGCGCACGGAGACCTTCGGCAGGTGCTTCTCCAGGAAGGCCGACTGCGTGGTCGAGGTCTGCACGCCGAGGGTCTTGCCGTTGAGCGCCTTGGCGAGGTCCTCGATGGCCTTCTGACCGGCCGGCGTCGTGATGTCGAGGCTCTCGGCCATCGGGATGGCCGCCAGCGGCGACTTCTTGCCCGTGATGAAGCTCGACGGCTCGGTGCCGTAGGGGACGGTGAAGGTGAGGATCTGCTTGCGCTCGTCGGTGATGGTCATCGCCGCCATGATGGCGTCGTACTTGCCCTGCTGGAGCGCCGGGATGATGCCGTCCCAATCCTGCGCCACGAACTCGCACTCGACCTTCATGCGCTTGCACAGGTCGTTGCCCAGGTCGATCTCGAAGCCGACCAGCTTGCCCGACGAGTCGGTCATGTTCCACGGGGCGTAGGCGCCCTCGGTGCCGATGCGCACCTTCTTCCAGTCCTTGGCCTCGGCCGCGCCGACCGCCAGAACCACGGCGCCGACGGCCAGCGCCGCAACGAGCTTCTTCATTCCTGCCTCCTCTGTATGACTGGGGAGCCCGTCTTGCCGCGGGCCATGCAGCTCACCTGTCCCGATCCTCGAACCGGGTCAAGCGGAATTCGACAAGTGACGCGCGAGGAACTGACGCACCCGCTCGGAATCCGGGCTGACCAGCACCTTGTCCGGCGGCCCCTGCTCCTCGATGCGGCCCTGGTGGAGGAACACCACCTCGGACGCGACCTCGCGGGCGAAGTCCATCTCGTGCGTCACCAGGATCATGGTGGCGCCCTCGTCGGCGAGCTGGCGGATCACCAGCAGCACCTCGCCGACCAGTTCGGGGTCGAGCGCCGAGGTCGGCTCGTCGAACAGCATCACCTTGGGCTGCATGGCCAGCGCCCGCGCGATGGCCGCGCGCTGCTGCTGCCCACCGGAGAGCTGCGAGGGGTAGGCGTCGGCCTTGGACAGGATGCCGACCTTGTCGAGCAGCCTGCGCGCCCGGTCCACCGCCTCCGCCTTCGGCACGCCCAGCACGTGGACCGGCGCCTCGATGACGTTCTGCAGGATCGTCATGTGGGTCCACAGGTTGAAGCTCTGGAACACCATGCCGAGGCGCGTGCGGATGCGGTCCACCTGCCTGGCGTCGGCCGGCACGGTGCGCCCGCCGCGCGCCTTCTTCAGCGCGATCTCCTCGCCGGCGATGACGATCCGGCCCTCGTCCGGCACCTCCAGCAGGTTGATGCAGCGGAGCATGGTGCTCTTGCCCGAGCCGGACGAGCCGATCAGCGCGATCACGTCGCCTTCCCGCGCCGTCAACGACACGCCTTTAAGCACCTCCAGATTGCCGAAGCGCTTGTGCAGGTCGCGGATGACGACGGCCTCGGGCGCGTCGGGGTTGCTGGGCGGATGGCGGTGCATGGGAGATGGTGTGACCAGTCTGTCGCGGACACCGCAAGCTAGTCCGTCAATCCCCGCGGGAAAAGTGGATTTTCATTCACCACAGCAACAGGACGAGGATCTGCGGCGCCAGGATGCGCAGGCACATCACCAGCGGATAGACCGTGGCGTAGGCCAGCGCCGGCGCCTCGGAGGTGGAAATGGCGTTGGCGAAGGCCAGCGCCGGGGGATCGGTCATGCTGCCGGACAGCAGCCCGCAGGCGGTCAGGTAGTTCACCTTCATCACCGCCCGCGCGAAGAAACCGACGATCAGCAGCGGGATCAGCGTGATCAGGGCGCCGTAGAACATCCAGGTCAGCCCGTCGCCGTCCACCAGCGTCTCGACGAAGCGCCCGCCCGACATCAGCCCGACCACCGCCAGGAACAGCACGATGCCGATCTCGCGCAGCGCGGTGTTGGCGGCCGGCGGCATGAACCAGACCAGCGGTCCCAGGTTCCCCAGCCGCGAGAGCAGGATCGCCGCCACCAGCGGGCCGCCGGCCAGCCCCAGCTTCATCGGCGTCGGCATGCCCGGCACGTAGAGCGGGATCGAGCCGAGCAGGATCCCCAGCGCGATGCCGATGAAGACCGGGATGAACTCCACCTGCTGGAGGCGGCGCTGCGAGTTGCCCATCAGCGCCGCGACGCGCTGGATGTCGGCGTGGCGGCCGATGGCGGGCAGGATGTCGCCGAACTGGAGGTGCAGGGCCGGCGACGGCACGAGTTCGACGCCGGCGCGGGTGACCCGGCTGATCACCACGTCGTAGGCGTCGGCGATGTCGAGCTGGGCGATGGACTTGCCCAGCACATGGCCGCTGGTCACCACCAGGCGCTCCCAGCGGATGTCCGTGCCCTTGGTGGTCAGGGTCACCTCCGACTCCTGGCCCAGATAGACCTTCAGCCGCTCCAGCTCGGGCCGCGGGCCGACGAGGTGCAGCACGTCGCCCGGCTCGATCCGCGTGTCGGCGTGCGGCACCTGCAGCCGCCCGCCCCGCATCATCCGCGACGCCACCACGTTCCGGTTGCCGCCGCGCACCAGTTCCTTCATCGCCAGCCCGGCCGCCCCCGGATTGCGGACGGCGACGTCGAGGGTCTCCAGGCCCGCCACCTCGGCGGTGCGCTGGCGCTCGAAGGCGGCGGCCTCGGCCGCCGGGTCAATGCGGAAGGCGGCGCGGATCAGCCC
>JAEYOB010000595.1 GCA_023412175.1 Pseudomonadota bacterium
CGGCGCAGCATCTCCGCCGGCTCGGCCGCGCCCGGCTTGCCGATGAAGGTCATGTGGTAGCCCGACGAGGCGCCGAAGAAGGTCAGCGCGCCGCCGGGGGCGAGCGCCTGGAAGCTTCGCGGGAACGTCGTCTCGCCGGCGTGGCTGACCGCGTAGTCCATGAGGTGTCCGCCGTTGGCGGCGCGCACCGCGTCGAGGAAGCCGGCGCCCTCCTGCTCCCACGGAGCCCAGGCCTGCGGGTCGGCGGGGATGCGGGTAAAGGCGCCCTCGAAGGTCGAGCGGTCCACCGCCCCCGCCCCCAGGGCGCGGATGGAGGCGGCGCGGCGGGCGGACGACACCATGCCCGTCACCTTCATGCGGCGGGCGAGCGCCAGCTCCACCGTCCAGGCGCCGGTGCCGCCGGCCGCTCCCTCGACCAGCAGGCGCTTGCCGGGCTGCACGTCGAGCGCGGTGACCAGCGCCCGGTAGGCGGTGCCGGCGGCCAGCATGTAGCTGCCGGCCTCCTCCAGCGCCAGACCGGGGGGGAGGGGGAAGAGCTGCGGCCCGTCGGCCAGCATGAACTGCTGGTGGCTGCCGTCCGGCGACTGGTAGCCCTGGATGTGGAAGTCGGTGAACATCGGGTCGGCGCCGGCCTCCGGGTCCAGCAGGTCGGAGACGCCTGAATACACCGCCACGAGGTCGCCGACGTTCAGCCGACCCTGCGCCTGCAACGCCTCGCCCAGCCGCACCACCATGCCGACGCCGCCGGAACCGGTGACATGCACGTCCTCGTCGTGCTCGTCGAACAGCGAGACCGGGATGCCGGTGACCGCCCACACGTCGTTGTAGTTGACCTCGGAGGCGAGGACGTAGACGAGCGCCTGGTTGGGGCCGGGCTCGGGCACGGGCACGACGACCTCGACCTCGGCGTCCTTCGGGTCGCCGTGCGCAGCAGCGCCGGTCTCCAGGTCGCGGACGACGGCCTGGGCGAGTTGCCATTCCGGGAGCGGCGTGGCGCCGGGGATGAACGGGCTGCCGATGGGCAGCACGCCGTCGCGCGAGTCCCGCCGCGGGCGGGCGGGCAGGGGCGGGGATTTCTTCTCCAGGAACAGCGCGATGCCCTTCTTGGCGCCGTGCTCGGAATCGAGGATGAAGCGGGCGAAGGCGTCGATCTCGGCGGCGGAGCCGGCATCGAAGCCCTGCTCCAGGCTGGTGCGGACGAGCGAGACGATGGTGTCGGCGACGGCGCCGCGGCCGACGGAGCGGGCCTGATGGAGGAGGCGGTCCAACTCGGGGGACACTTGCCCCCACCCTGACCCTCCCCCGCTGTCGCAGGGGAGGGAACTCCACCGCTCAGCCCCCTCCCCTGCGAAGCGGGGGAGGGTCAGGGTGGGGGCAAGGGCCGCCTCCCGCGCCATGCTCTTCGCCAGCGTCAGCGCGTCGTCCGCCCCGCGGGCGATCACGTCCACCAGCCCGATCTCCAGGGCGGTTTCCGAATCGACCTGCCGGCCGGACAGCAGGATCTCCAGCGCGCGCTCCAGCCCCCTCTCCGCGTCCTTGCGGATCAGCAGCCGGGGCAGGCGCTGCGTGCCGCCATAGCCCGGCGGCAGGAACAGGTTGATCTCCGGCTGGCCCAGGCGCGCGCGCGGGTCGGCGACGCGCACGTGGCAGGCCATCGCCAGTTCGCAGCCGCCGCCCAGGGCGACGCCGCGGATGGCGGCAATCACCGGCTTGTCCAGCGATTCCAGCGCGCGGAACACCGCGTGCGCCTTGGCGGGAAGGGCGCGGGCCTCCTCCCCGGTCTGCACCTCGTCGAGGAGCTGGCGGATGTCGGCACCGGCGACGAAGCTCTTGCCGCCGGCCCCGGTGATGACCACCGCGCGGATGTCCGCGCGGCGCTTCAGGTGGCCGACCAGCGTGTCCAGCTCGTCGAGCAGGCGGTCGGACAGCGCGTTGACCGGCGGGTTGTCGATGGTCACCGTTGCCATGCGGATTCCGTCCGCCAGCGTGTCGTACTGGATCGACAGGAAGCGCTGGCGCTCCAGCAGGCGCTGCTCCTCGGCCCGCTGCTGGCCGCGCAGCCATCCGTCGATGCGCCCGCGCAGGTCGGGCAGGCATTCGGGGTTGCGCAGGGTCGAGGTATCGCCGAGGTCTTCGCCGTTCATCATGGCGGTGAGGAAGCGGCGCATGTACTTGCCCGAGCGCGTCTCGGGGAAGGCCGGCACCGTCAGGATGTCGGAGGGCACGGCGACCGCGCCCTTCTCCTGGCGCACGAGGTCCTTCAGCCGCCGCTCGTCGTCGCCGGTGAGGGTGCGGCCCTTGGCGGGCAGCACGAAGGCGACCGGGGTGAGGCCCTTCTCGCGGTGCGGGGCGCCGACGACGATGACGTTGCCGACCGGGCTGTCCGGGTTGATCTGCTTGTCGCGCAGGATGGCGCCTTCGATCTCCTCGGTGCCCATGCGGTGGCCGGAGACGTTGATCACGTCGTCGGAGCGGCCGTGCAGGCTGAACGAGCCGTCCGCATACCGGCGCGCGAAGTCGCCCTGCAGGTAGGCCCAGGCCGGACGGCCTCCGGCGTCGCGGAAGCGGCCGAAATAGGTCGTCACGAAGCGGTCGAAGTCGCCCTTCCAGCCGTCCTTGCCGACATTTTCCGCGTCGCCCCAGATGGTGCGGGTGAGGTAGGGGTAGGGCGCAGCCACGACGATCTCGCCCTTCTCCTCCAACCCGGCCGGGCGGTAGGCGAAGCGGCCGGCGTTGTCGGCTTCGCCTTCGGTCACCCAGACGTCGCCCATCACCCAGGGCAGCGGGTAGGTGTGCGCATCGGCGCGCAGTCGCTGGTCGGGGTTGCCGTAGGGGTGCGTCCAGACGATGCCGCCGTGCTCGGTCGCCCAGTAGGAGTTGATGTACTGCGGCGTCATCACTTCCATGCCGAATGCCTGCACGGCGGGGCTGGTCGGCTCGGCGCAGAAGGTGGCGACGCGCAGCGTCGAGCGGTCGTAGCGCTCGACGTCCGCCCGGTTCTCGGGGTGCGTCATGACGGTCTTCAGGAAGGTCACGCCCGCCTTGAAGATCGTCACCTTGTGCCGCTCGATGATGGATGCGAAGCGGCCGGCGTTGGGGAACACCGGCGCGCCCTCGGTGATGATGCCGGGAATGCGGGCGGCGAGGCTGGCGGTGATCAGGTAGCTCTGCCCGGTGATCCAGCCGGGGTCGGCGACGACGTAGATCGCGTCGCGGCCGGGCAGGGCGTCGAAGGACACCGCCATGGTGTGCGCCAGCCCGGCCACGTAGCCGCCGTGGACATGCACCACGCCCTTCGGCTTGCCCGTAGAACCGGAGGTGTAAATGATGAACAGCGGGTAGTCGGCGTCCACCGGTGCGCAGGGCACCGCCTTCCACAGCGCGGCGCACAGCGCGCGGTCGTCGAGGGCGCGCAGGTCCGCCATGCCCGCCACCCCGGCGGCAGCGCAGACCGCGGTTTCCGCAGCGCCCAGCAGCTCGTGTGCCCAGACGTCGCGGCCGGACACCCAGGCGATCTCCGGCAGATGGGCGTGGCGGACGACGACGACTTTCTCGACGCGCGGCGGGGCGCCGGCCAGGGCCTCGGC
>JAEYOB010000075.1 GCA_023412175.1 Pseudomonadota bacterium
GGCAACCAGGACAGCGACACGCTGCACGGCGGCCAGGGCAACGACACGCTGCGCGGCGGCATGGGCGGCGACGTGCTGTTCGGCGATCTGGGCGACGACGTGCTGTGGGGCGACTACGGCAACGACACGCTGGCCGGTGGGGCGGGGGCGGACACCTTCTGGATCCGCTTCAGCGACGGGCACGACGTGGTGACCGACTTCAATGCGGCCGAGGGCGACCGCATCGGGCTGACGGACAACCTGAGCTATACCGCGCGGGCCGACGCCGCCGGGGATGCGGTGATCGTCTTCTCGGACGGCAACGACCTGACGCTTCAGGGCGTCAAGTTCGCCTCCCTGAACGGTACCATCCCATCCTCCTGGTTCGTACGCGGATAGGGAGCACCGCAAGCCCGGCCTGCCAAAGCCTGATACCGGCGCGCCGAAGTGATGACACACGACGTGCCCCTACCCCCGCTCTCGGCGGCCAAAGGCCGCCTGCCGGGCGGAGGTCGCGCGCGGCGACGCTGGTACAAAAAGGCCGCCGTCACCCCCCTGTGCAGGGCGACGGCGGCCAGTTTAGGCCACGATGCCGAGTGACCCGTGCATCGTCTCCACATGCCACACAAGCAACTGATGACGGAGTTGTGACAAGGGCGAACCATAAGCCCCCCACGTTCCCATGGGCGCCGATCCGCTCCGCCACAACGGTTACGGAGCGTTACCAAAAGCCTGCGCGCCGGACATCATCGGGCAAAGAACGGGAGCCATCCTGGCACCGTCGGGTTCGAACCCGGCTCTGACAGAGGATAAGCCCCATGAAGCGCCCGTTCATCGCCCTGCTCTCCGCCGTGATCGTCCTCAGCGGCATCGGCAGTTCCGCCGCCCTGGCCCGCGACACGGGCTTTGGCCGGAACGATGCGTTCCGGCACGAACAGCACGACCGTCGCCACGATGGGCGCCATGACGGGTACGGCCGGGGCGACGTTCACCGCCCAAGGGGGCCGGAGGCCCATCGTTGGAAACGCGGCCACCGGCTGCCACCCTCGTACCGCACGGCGCGCCACGTGGTCGTCCAGCCGGGCCGCTACCATCTGCGGCCGGCGCCCCGCGGGCACCAATGGATCCGCGCCGGCAACAACGTGCTGCTGGTCGCAACGCGGACGGGCCTCATCGTGGACATGAGGCTGGGCCTCTTCCGGTAACGCGCCTCACGGGGGAGGGCCGACGCGTCGGCCCCTCCGTATTCCGGGAACCTTCAGCGCCGCCATCTGGTTCGCATCGGCATGACCCGTCGCATCGAGGACTACGCGCTCATCGGCAACACGCACACCGCCGCGCTCGTCGGGCGCGACGGAGCGGTGGACTGGCTGTGCCTGCCGCGCTTTGATTCGGATGCCTGCTTCGCGGCGCTGCTGGGGACCGAGGAGAACGGGCGCTGGCGAATCGCCCCCGACGGCGAGATCACCGCCGTCCGCCGGTGCTACCGGCCCGGCACGCTGGTTCTGGAAACCGAGTTTGAGACGGCCGAAGGCACGGTCGCCCTGATCGACTTCATGCCGCCGCAGCAGGACCGGGCCGATGAGCGCGCCGACCTCATCCGCATCGTCGAGGGACGGCGGGGCCGGGTCGCGCTGTCCATGGATCTGGTGCTGCGATTCGGCTACGGCGACATCGTGCCGTGGGTGCGCCGGACAGACGATGGGCTGAGCGCCATCGCCGGTCCGGACGCCGTCGCCCTGCGCACCCAGGTGCCGCTGCACGGCGAGGCGTTCCACACCCGCGCGGAGTTCACCGTGGCGGAAGGCGAGCGGCGGCCGTTCACGCTGATCTGGCACCCCTCCCACCTCCCCGTCGCGCCCGCCGAGGATCCCGAGGCCCTGCTGGAGGAGACCCTCGCGTGGTGGCAGGACTGGAGCGGCCAGTGCCGCTACCAGGGGCCATGGCGCGAGGCGGTGGAGCGGTCGCTGATCACCCTGAAGGGACTGACCTACGGGCCGACAGGCGGCATCGCCGCAGCAGCCACCACCTCGCTGCCGGAGCGGATCGGCGGCACCCGCAACTGGGACTACCGCTACTGCTGGCTGCGCGACTCCGCCTTCACGCTGTACGCGCTGCTGGCCGCCGGCTACCGGGAGGAGGCGGCGGCGTGGCGCCAGTGGCTGGTGCGCACGGTGGCCGGCATGCCCGCGCAGTTGCAGATCATGTACGGGCTGGCCGGCGAGCGGCGGCTGGACGAGTGGGAGCTGCCCTGGCTGGCCGGCTTCGAGGGCAGCCGGCCGGTGCGCGTTGGCAACGGTGCGCACGGGCAGTGCCAGCTCGACGTTTACGGCGAGGTGCTGGACACCCTGTACATCGCCCGGCGCAACGGCATCACCGCGGACGACAACGGCTGGACGGTGCTGCGCGCGCTGGTCAAGCACCTCGAAGCCATCTGGCACGCCCCCGACCACGGGCTGTGGGAGGTGCGCGGCCCGAAGCGCCATTTCACCCATTCCAAGGTCATGGCCTGGGTCGCCTTCGACCGCGCCGTCCAGGCGGCCGAGCAGTTCGGCCAGGACGGGCCGGTGGAGCGCTGGCGCGAGCATGCCCGGCGCATCCACGCCGAGGTGTGCGAAAAGGGCTTCGACACCAGGCTCAACAGCTTCGTCCAGTACTACGGCGCCAAGCACACCGACGCGGCGCTGCTGCTGATCCCGCAGGTAGGGTTCCTGCCCGCCGACGACCCCCGCGTCGCCGGCACCGTCGAGGCGGTGGAACGCGAGCTGTCGGTGGACGGCGGGCTGCTGCTGCGCTACCCGACCGAACCGGAGATCGACGGCCTGCCGCCGGGCGAGGGCTGCTTCCTGGCCTGCGCCTTCTGGCTGGTCGACGCCAAGGTGATGCTGGGCCGCCTCGACGAGGCGCACGAACTGTTCGAACGCCTGCTGAGCCTGCGCAACGACGTCGGCCTACTGGCCGAGGAATACGACCCGATCAACCGCCGCCAGCTCGGCAACGTGCCGCAGGCGTTCTCGCACGTGGCGCTGGTCAACTCCGCCCTCAACCTGGCCCGCGTCGCCGGCCCCGCCCGCAAGCGCGCCCAGACGCCCGGCGAGCACGCGGCGCAACGCTCGGGTAAATGACGTCTCGGCGGCACCGACGGGCGCCTGCGTCGTTGAATCGACAAGGATCGCCACCCGGAGAACACCCCCTGCCGCCCCCCCCCGTCGTCGTCATCACCGGCGCCTCGGCCGGCGTCGGCCGCGCCACGGCGCACGCCTTCGCCCGCCAGGGCGCCCACATCGGCCTGTTGGCGCGCGACCCGCAGGCGCTGCTGGACACCCGGCGCGAGGTCGAGCGGCTGGGCGGTGCGGCGCTGGCGGTGCCGACGGACGTCGCCGACGCCGACGCGGTAGAGGCAGCCGCCTCGGCGGTAGAGGAGGCGTTCGGCCCCATCGACGTGTGGGTCAACAACGCCATGACCACCGTCTTCTCCCCCGTCCGGGAGCTGGAGGCGCATGAGCTGCACCGGGTAACGCAGGTCTGCTACTTCGGCACCGTGCACGGCACCATGGCGGCGCTGCGCCGGATGCTGCCGCGCGACCGCGGCACCATCGTCCAGGTCGGCTCGGCCCTGGCGTTCCGCGGCATCCCCCTGCAGGCAGCCTATTGCGGCGCCAAGCACGCCATCGTCGGCTTCACCGACTCGCTGCGCGCCGAGCTGATCCACGACGGCAGCGGCGTCCGGCTCACCGCCGTGCACCTGCCGGCCATGAACACGCCGCAGTTCGACTGGGCCCGCATGCGCTTCGGCCACCGGCCGAAGCCGGTCGGCGCCATCATGCAGCCCGAGGGCGCCGCCGAGGCCATCCTCCGCGCCGCACGGGACGCCCCGCGCGAGCTGTGGGTCGGCGGCTCGACGGTGCAGACCATCCTCGGCCAGATGGCGGCGCCCGGCCTGATGGACCGCATGATGGCCGGCATGGCGTATGAGCAGCAGCTCCGCCCCGACCCGCTGCCGGAGGGCTACCGCGACAATCTGTACGAGCCGGTGCACGCCCCGCACGCCACGCACGGCGCCTTCGACCGCGAGGCCAGCCCGCGCGCCCCGGCGCTGCGCGAGGGCACGGTGCGCGGG
>JAEYOB010000705.1 GCA_023412175.1 Pseudomonadota bacterium
CGGGGCTGGCCTTCTACGACCGCCTGATCGACGCGCTGCTGGAGGCCGGCATCGAGCCCTGGGCCTGCCTCTACCATTGGGACCTGCCGCAGGCCCTGCACGACCGAGGCGGCTGGACCAGCCGCGACTGCGCCGGCTGGTACGCCGACTACGCCGCCCTGTGCGCCAGACGCTACGGCGACCGCGTCAAGCGCTGGGCGACCTTCAACGAATTCTCGGTCTTCACGCTGTTCGGTTACGCCATCCCCTGGGCGGCGCCCGGCATCACCGACCGCGTCATGCACCTGAAGGCGATCCACCATGTCAACCTCGCGCACGGCGCCGGGGTGGACGTGCTGCGCGACTTGGTGCCGGGCGCCGCCATCGGCGCCATCCACAACCGCCAGAAGATCGTGCCGGAACACGGCCGCGAGGAAAACGTCGAGCCCGCCGCGCTGCTGGACGAGCACTGGAACCGCGCCTTCCCCGACCCGCAATTGCTGGGCCATTACCCGCCCCGCCTCGCCGAGGCCCTGGAGCCCTATGTCCAACCCGGCGACATGGCGCGGATCTGCCGGCCGGTGGACTGGTTCGGCCTGAACCACTACGGCCCGATCTTCGCCAAGGCCGATCCGGCGAGCACCTGGGGCTATGGCTGGGGCGAGGCGCCGGCGGGCTCGCCGGACCACGGCGTCGGCTGGGCGATCTTCCCCGACGCCTTCCGGGAAGAGTTGCTGGACATCGCCCGCACCTACCGGATGCCGATCTACGTGACCGAGAACGGCTGCGGCGGCAGCGACGTGGTGGACGCCGACGGCCGGGTCGAGGACCTGCACCGCATCGCGTACTTCACCGTGTACCAGGAGGCCATGCGGGCGGCGATGAACCAGGGCGCCGACGTGCACGGCTATTTCGTCTGGTCGCTGCTCGACAACTTCGAGTGGGGCACGGGATACGGCACCCGGTTCGGCATCGTGCATGTGGATTTCCAGACGCTGAAGCGCACGCCGAAAGCCTCGGCGCGCTGGTACGCGGCGTTGATCGAAGCGGCGCGCGGCGCCGGGAGGTAGCCATGGCGAAAACGGCAAAGATCGTCTTCATCGGCGCCGGCAGCGCGGCGTTCGGCCTCAGCCTGTTCCAGGACCTGTTCACCACGAAGGCGCTGGCGGGCTGCACGCTTACCCTGGTGGACACCGACACCGACGCGCTCGACCGCATGGCGGCGCTGGCCGAGGTGCTGAACCGCCGCGGCGGGGCCGGCATCCTCATCGAGAAGACGACCGACCGCCGCGCCGCGCTGCCGGGCGCCGACTTCGTGCTGAACGCCGTCGCCATCGAGCGCAACCGGCTGTGGAAGCTGGACTTCGAAGTGCCGAGGAAGCACGGCATCCGCCAGACGCTGGGCGAGAACGGCGGCCCCGGCGGGCTGTTCTTCACGCTGCGCACGCTGCCGCTGATCCTCGACTTCGCCCGCGACATCGAGGAGCTGTGCCCGGACGCCCTGTTCATCAACCTCTCGAACCCCGAGAGCCGGGTGATCCTGGGCCTGGGCAAGTACAGCAACGTCAAGGCGCTCGGCCTGTGCCACGGCATCTTCCTGGCGCGCTGGTTCATCGCGCAGATCCTCGGCATGAAGGAGCCGGAGATCGACGTCTGGGGCGCCGGGCTCAACCACTTCCAGTGGCTGGTGCACATCCGCGAAAAGGCCACGGGGCGCGACCTCTACCCGCTGCTGCGCGAGCGCGAGGCGATGCACGACCCGTCCTTCACGCCGCTGGCCCGCCGGCTGTTCCGCGCCTTCGGCCTGTGGCCGACGTGCAGCGACGACCACACCGGCGAGTACCTCCCCTACGGCTGGGAGGGTGGCGAGCACGGCTTCGACTTCACCGAGGACGAGCGCGGGCGCCTGATCCTCAAGGACCTGATGGACGGCGTCATCGACGGCTCGAAGCCGATCCCGGAGGATTGGACGAGGCCGTCCTGGGGCGAGCGCGTGGTCGCGGTGATCGAAGGCATCCTGCACAACCAGAAGCGGTTCATCGAATCCGGCATCGTCTGCAATCGGGGGGTCATCCCCAACCTGCCGGCGGATCTGGCGGTCGAGGTGCCGCTGCTGGCGGATGCGGCCGGGATCCATCCCGTCTCGCTCGGCCCCCTGCCCGACCCCATCGCCAAGCTGCTGAGCGTGCAGGCCGGGGTGCAGCAGCTCGCCGTCGAGGCTGCCGTGCGCGCGTCGAAGGAACTGGCGCTGGAAGCGCTGCTCATCGACCCGGTGGTCACCTCCACCAGCGCCGCCGTGGCGATCCTCGACGAACTCTGGGACGCGAACAAACCGTACATCCGCCGCTGCATCTGACCGTCGGCAACCAACGTCTCCAGACCCAATTCTTACAGCCCCAATTCTTACAGCCAAGGACACACACCATGGCCGCTGCCACTTTCCCCAAGGACTTCCTCTGGGGCGCCTCGACCTCCTCCTACCAGATCGAGGGCGCGCTCGACGCCGACGGCCGCGGGCCGTGCGTGTGGGATACCTTCACGGCGGCCGGCCGCATCCAGGACGGCAGCACCGCCGCCACGGCGTGCGACCACTATCACCGCTGGCCGGAAGACGTCGCGCTGATGAAGCAGGCCGGCTTCAACGCCTACCGCTTCTCGCTCGCGTGGCCGCGCATCCTGCCCACCGGCACCGGTGCGGTGAACGCCGCGGGGCTGGACTTCTACGACCGGCTGGTCGACGGGCTGCTGGAGGCCGGCATCCGGCCGATGGCCTGCCTCTACCACTGGGACCTGCCGCAGCCGCTTGAGGACGCCGGCGGCTGGCAGGGCCGCGAGATCGTCGGCCCCTTCGCCGACTACGCCCGCGCCGCCGCCGCACGGCTCGCCGACCGGGTGAAGGACTGGATGATGCTGAACGAGCCGAACGTCGTCGCCATCCACGGCTACGGCACCGGCGAGCACGCCCCCAGCCACAGGCTGGGCGAAGAGGGCATGCTGCGCGCGCTGCACCACCAGAACCTGGCGCAGGGCGCCGCGCTGCGCGCCATCGCGGCGGAGCATTCCGGCCTGACGCTCGGCACCGTGCTCAACCTCCAGCCCTGCCGGGCCGAAGGTGACAGGCCGGAGGACGTGGCCGCCGCCGCGCGCTGGGACGCCGTGTGGAACCGCGTTCCCCTCGACGGCCTGCTGCGCGGCGAGATCCCCGCGCTCCTTGCCGAGCGGATGAAGGGCTTCGTGCTGCCCGGCGACGAGGAGGCGATCCGCTATCCCATCGACCTCTTGGGCATCAACTACTACTCGCGCATGACCATGAAGCACGAGGAGGGTCACCCCTTCGACGTCTGGTGGGGCGACGCGCATTGCGACCGCTGGACCGCCATGGCGTGGCCGGTGCAGCCCGACGGCCTGTACGACCTGCTGGTCTCGCTGAAGCGCGACTACGGCAACCCGGCCTGCTACATCGCCGAGAACGGCGCCGCCTATGTGGACGTGATGGATTCCGACGGCCGGGTGCATGACGCCGAGCGGGTCGCCTTCTACCGCGACCACCTGGACGCGGTCGCCCGCGCCGCCGCCGACGGCTGCAACGTCAAGGGCTATCTCGCCTGGAGTCTGCTCGACAACTTCGAGTGGGCGTTCGGCCTGGACAAGCGGTTCGGCATCATCCACGTCGATTACGACACCCTGAAGCGCACGCCGAAGGACAGCTACCGCTTCCTCAGCGCCACGGCGAAGGCCGGCCGCATCGTGGATCAATTCTGAGCAAAAAATTCGATATCAACGGTTTGTTTCCGCTCCACTCCCAAAATCGGAACGTGCGAGAGGGTTAGGCCGATACCGATGGGACGGAGCCGCAGATGCAGACGACCGCAACAGAGCAGCCGAAGCCGAGCTTCGTCCGGCAGTTCTCCGGCCTCGTCAAAGGCTACTGGTGCAGCGAGCGGAAATGGACGGTCCGCCTGCTGACGCTGGCGCTGCTGGTGCTGACCATGGGCCAGGTGGTCGTGCCCGTGCTGATCAACCTGTGGAGCCAGCGTCTGTTCGACGCTCTCGAACAGCGCTCCATGGACGGCTTCCTGCTGATGATCGGCGCGGTCGGCGGCATCATCCTGTTCAACATCGTCAACGCCAGCCTGCACCTCCAGGTCAAGCGGCGCCTGCAATTCGGCTGGCGCCAATGGCTGACAGAGACGCTGCTCGACGACTGGCTGACGCGCGGACGCCACCACCAGATCACCTACCTGCCCGGCGACCACGACAACCCTGACGGCCGCATCGCCGAGGACATCCGCATCGCCACCGAGATGGCCATCGACCTCGGCCACTCGCTGACCTACTGCATCCTTCTGCTGATCAGCTTCACCAACATCCTGTGGATGCTCTCCGGCGCGCCGGAGGTGACGGTGGCCGGCCACACCTTCACCGTGCCCGGCTACCTGCTCTACATCGCCCTGCTCTACGCCGCCGCCGGCACCACCATCGCCATCGTGGTCGGCAACCCGCTGGTCAGGGCGGTCAACCGCCGGCAGGGGCGCGAGGCGTCCTTCCGCTTCGGACTGGCCCGCGTGCGCGAGAACGCCCCGGTCATCGCCCTGCTGCACGGCGAATCCGAGGAGCGCCGGGGGCTGTACGGCCTGTTGCGGGGCGTGCGCGACGGCTGGTACGGCCAGACCCGCGCGCTCGCCCACATGATGGTGTTCAGCGCCACCTACTCGGTGCTGTCCGCCGCCTTCCCGATCCTGGTGGCCGCTCCCCGCTACATATCCGGCGCGATCTCGCTGGGCATGCTGATGCAGACCGCGCAGGCGTTCCAGCAGACCGTCGCGGCGCTGTCCTGGCCCATCGACAACCTGCCGCGCGCCGCCGAATGGAAGGCCTCGGTCGAGCGCGTGCTGAGCCTCCAGGACGCGCTGGCCCGCCTCGACCGCGAGGTCGGCGGCGAGGGGACGGAACGCATCGTCGTCGACCGCACCGACGCCGAGCACTCGCTGACGTTCCGCAACGTCGCCGTCGCAGAGTCCGATGGCCGCATCGTCATCAAGCCGTTCGACGTGGAGGTTCTGCCCGGCGAACGGGTGCTGATCGTCGGCGACCCCGGCGCCGCGGTGCGGCTGTTCCGGGCGGTCGCGCGGGTGTGGCCATGGGGCCAGGGCCGCATCGCGCTTCCCGCCCACACACGCGTCTTCTTCATGCCCGAGCGCCCGTACCTGCCGCGCGGCCCGCTGCGGGCGGCGCTCAGCTACCCGGTCGGGCCGGAGAAGGTGACCGATGCCCAGGCCGCCGCGGCACTGGCGCGGGTCGGCCTGGAACACCTGATCCACCGCCTGGACGAGGAGGTCGCCTGGGACGAGGAACTGGCGGTCGCCGAGCAGCAGCGCCTGGGCTTTGCCCGCCTGCTGATCCGCCGCCCGGACTGGATCTTCATCGAGGACGCCACCAACGCCCTCGACCCGGCCGGCGAGGAGGACATGCTGCGCCTGCTCGACGAGGAGTTCCCGAAGGCGACCCTGCTGACCATCGGCAGCCACCTCAGCCTGGAGGCGCACCACAACCGCAAGCTGGTGCTGGAACGCACCAACGGTGCGGTGCACCTGCGTGAGGATGCCGTCGTTCCGATGGACGCGCCGCTTCCCGCCGCAGTCCGGCCCGCGGAAGAGATCCCGGTGGGCTGAGTTCCCGAGCCGGCGGACTTTCATCCCCGGTTCCGGTCGAAAGAAAAGGCCGCCAGCCAAAAGGCGGCGGCCCGAGTATTAGGAGGAAACGCCCCCATGTGGGGTCGACATGGCACAGCTTATGCTGCGGCGCGGCATGACGCAATGGTGAACTTGATCCCCTATTAGTTATCTCGCTGGCCGGGGAAAATTTGCTTCCCTGACGGACGTTTTCAGATTTCACGAAAACGTTTTCATTGCGTCATCACGCCGAAACCGAGCAGACTGATAATCACCCTCGCGAACAATCGGGAGGCAGGGGCTCATGGCGAGGAACGCGACGATCCGGGACGTTGCCGCACGTGCGGGCGTGTCGATCGCCACCGTCTCGCGCGTGCTCAACGGCGGCGCCCCGTCCACCTCGGACACCTCCGAACGCGTGCGCGCCGCCATCGCCGACCTGGGCTTCCGCCCCAACCGCATCGGCCGCAGCCTGAAGGCCGCACGCACGCGCACCATCGGCGTCTTGGTCCCCTCGCTGCGCAACCCCGTCTTCGCCGACAGCGTCGCCGGTCTTGAGGACGCAGCGGCGGCGGCCGGCTATTCGGTGCTGATCGCCTCCTCCGACTACGATCCGGAGCGCGAGCAGCGGGCGGTGGACACGCTGCTGTCGCATCAGGTGGAAGGGCTGGTCCTCACCGTCGCCGACGCTGACGGCAGCGCCGCGCTCGACGCCCTGGAAGGCGCCGGCACGCCTTACATCCTCGTCTACAACCAGCCGCGCGCCAGCGGTCGCCCCTTCGTGTCGGTGGACAACGTCGCCGCCGCCCGCGGCCTCGTCGGACGGATGACCGAACTCGGGCACCGGCGCATCGGCATGGTGGCCGGGCGCTTCGGCCAGTCCGACCGTTCCCGCCTGCGGCGCGACGGCTTTCTGACGGCGCTCGGCGCGGCGGGGCTGGAACCCGGCCCGGTGATCGAGGTGGGCTTCGCCGACACGCGGCTGGCGCAGCACCTCGCCCCGCACATGGCGCCCGGAACGCGGCCGACCGCGCTGTTCTGCTCGAACGACATGGTGGCGCTGGCAGTGATCCGCGCGCTGGCCGACCTCGGCCTGTCGGTGCCGGGCGACGTGTCGGTCACCGGCTTCGACGGCATCGAGGTCGGCGCCCTGGTCTCCCCCAGCCTCGCGACGCTGGTGCAGCCGGCCCGCGCCATGGGCGAGCACGCCTTCGCCTGCCTGCTCGCCAACTTGAACGAGGGCGAGCCGGCCGGCCCGCTGATCCTTCCCTTTACCATCCGCCCGGGCGAATCCCTGGGCGCCGCGCCGACAGAAGCGCAAACGCAGAGAGGATAGACCATCATGCTGAAGCCTCTGTTCCTGGGAGCTGCCGCCCTGCTCACGGCCGCCATCGCCACCCCGGCCGCCGCACAACAATCCGCCATCTGCTACAACTGCCCGCCGGAGTGGGCGGACTGGGCCTCGCAGCTCAAGGCCATCAAGGACGACCTCGGCATCACGGTGCCGTTCGACAACAAGAACTCCGGGCAGGCGCTGTCCGCCGTGATCGCCGAGAAGGAGCGGCCGGTCGCCGACGTGGTCTATCTCGGCGGGCCGGTCGGCATCCAGGCCAAGGCGGCGGGCGTCATCACCCCGCACAAGCCGGCGAAGTGGGACGACATCCCGGCCGGCGAGAAGGACGCCGACGGCTCCTGGTTCGCCATCCACTCCGGCACGCTGGGACTGTTCGTGAACAAGGAGGCGTTGGGCGGCAAGCCGGTGCCGCGCTCGTGGGCCGACCTGAAGAAGCCGGACTACGCGGGCATGGTCGGCTACCTCGACCCGACCAGCGCCGCGGTGGGCTATGTCGGCGCGGTGGCGGTCAATCTGGCGCTGGGCGGCGACTACGACAGCTTCGACAAGGCCATCGGCTGGTTCAAGGACCTCCAGAAGAACCAGCCCATCGTGCCGAAGCAGACCTCCTACGCCCGCGTTCTGTCGGGCGAGATCCCGATCCTCATCGACTACGACTTCAACGCCTACCGCGCCAAATACACCGACAAGGCGCCGGTGGAGTTCGTCATCCCGGCGGAGGGCTCGGTGTCGGTGCCCTACGTCATGGCGCTGGTGAAGAACGGCCCGAATCCGGAGAACGGCAAGAAGATCCTGGACTACGTGCTGTCCGACAAGGGGCAGGCGCTGTGGGCCAACGCCTTCATGCGCCCGGTGCGCGCCGGCGCCATGTCGCCGGAGATGGCCGCCAAATTCCTGCCCGACGCCGAGTACGCCCGCGTGAAGCCCGTCGATCTCGCCAGGATGGCGGCGGCGCAGAAGGGCTTCATGGACCGCTATCAGGCGGAGGTGCGGTGAGCACGCCGGCAACCGGCCCCTACCCTCCCCTGCGCGCGCGGGGGAGGGCATGGGGGCACCGGCCCGCGCTCCGCCGCGATCCGCTCGTCCTTGCCGCGCTGATGGCGCCGGCCACGGTGGTGTTCGGGGCGTTTTTCCTGCTGCCGATGGCGCGCCTGTTCGTCATCGGCGGCTCGGGCGAGGAGGGCTGGGCGGCCTACGCCGCGATTCTCACCAACCCGCGCCATTTCCAGAGCCTTCTGTCCACCGTGCTGCTGTCGCTGGGCGTCACCGCGGTGACGCTGGCGGTTTCCACGGTGGCCGGGCTGTTCCTGGTGCGGCACCAGTTCCCCGGACGCAGCGTGCTGGTCGCCATGCTGACCTTCCCGCTGGCCTTCCCCGGCGTGGTGATCGGCTTCATGGTCATCATGCTGGCCGGCCGGCAGGGGCTGATCGGCGACATCGCGCTGAAGCTCACCGGCTCCAAGCTGGTGTTCGCCTATTCCATGGCCGGGCTGTTCCTCGGCTACGTCTATTTCTCGATTCCGCGCGTCATCCTCACCGTGATGGCGTCCGCCGAGAAGCTCGATCCCCAGCACGAGGAGGCGGCGCGCTCGCTGGGCGCACGGCCGTGGCAGGTGGTGGCGCACGTCATCCTGCCGGCGCTGAAGCCCGCCTTCCTGTCGGCCGGCGCGATCTGCTTCGCCACCTCCATGGGCGCCTTCGGCACCGCCTTCACGCTGGCGACGCGCATCGACGTGCTGCCCATGACCATCTACACGGAGTTCACCTTGCAGGCGAACATCGCCATGGCGGCGGCGCTCAGCTTCGTGCTGGGCGCGGTGACCTGGGCGGCGCTGGCGCTGGCGCGCACCTTCGCCGGCAGCTCCGTCGCGGCGGCGGGGTGACGGCCATGACCCGACGCCATGGTCCCTCGTTCTGGGCGCAACTGGCCTTCACGCTGCTGGTCTGCGCGCTTCTCGTGGTGCCGGTGGTGCTGTCCATGCTGGCCGGCGTCACCGTCAATTACTTCGTCGGCATCAAGAGCGGCCTGACGCTGAAGTGGGTGGAGGAGGTCTGGCGCCTGTACGCCGGGACCATCTTCCTGTCGATGCAGATCGCCTTCGCCTGCCTCGCCTGCACGCTGGTTCTGGGGGTGCCGGCGGCCTATGTGCTGGCCCGCAAGCAGGGGCCGATCGCCCGCGCCATCGAGGAACTGCTGGTGATGCCGGTGGCGGTGCCGGGACTGGCCACGGCGCTGGCGCTGATCGTCGCCTACGGCGGCTTCGGCGACTTCCGGAGCAGCTGGTACTTCATCCTGGTCGGGCACGTGCTGTTCACTCTGCCCTTCATGGTGCGCTCGGTGCTGGCGGTGCTGCACTCCATCGACTTTGCGACGCTCGAGGAGGGCGCGGCCAGCCTCGGCGCCGGCTTCCTGCAACGCTTCTTCCACGTGGTGCTGCCCAATTGCCTGTCCGGCATCCTCGCCGGCTCGCTCATGGTCCTGACGCTGTCCATGGGCGAGTTCAACCTCACCTGGCTGCTGCACACGCCGATGACCAAGACGCTGCCGGTTGGGCTGGCGGACAGTTACGCCTCCATGCGCCTGGAGATCGGCAGCGCCTACACGCTGGTGTTCTTCGCCATGATCATTCCCAGCCTGATCCTCTTGCAGGTTCTCGCCAACCGGGGGCGCCCCAGGAGCGACCGATGACCGAAGGCTTCCACCTCGACGCGGTGCCCGTACGCCTGCACCGCTGCGCCAAGACCTTCTCCGGCGGCGTCCACGCGCTTGAGCCGCTCGACCTCTCCATCAAGGGCGGCGAGACCGTCGTCTTCCTCGGCCCCTCCGGCTGCGGCAAGACGACGACCCTGCGCATCCTTGCCGGGCTGGAAAGCCCCGATCCCGGCGGCCGGGTGTTCTTCGGCGACGATGACGTGACCGCGCTTCCCATCGAGCGGCGCAACGTCGGCATGGTGTTCCAGAGCTACGCGCTGTTCCCCAACATGACGGTGGAGGAGAACGTCGCCTACGGCCTGCGCGTGCGCGGCGTCTCCAGGGCCGAGCGCCGGGCGCGGGCCGAGGAGATGCTGGCGATGATGCATATCGGCGAACTGGCCGGCCGGCGCATCGACCAGCTTTCCGGCGGGCAGCGGCAGCGCGTGGCACTGGCGCGGGCGCTGGTGGTGCGCCCGCGGGTCCTGCTGCTCGACGAGCCGCTGACCGCGCTCGACGCCAAGCTGCGCGACAGCCTGCGGCTGGAGATCGACCGCCTGCTGCGCGAACTGGGCATCACCGCCGTCTACGTCACCCACGATCAGGCGGAGGCGATGGCGCTCGGCGACCGCATCGTCGTCATGTCCAAGGGGCGGGTGGCGCAGATCGGCACCCCGCGGGAAATCTATCACCACCCCGCCGACGCCTTCGTCGCCGATTTCGTCGGCACCATGAACCGCCTGCCGGCCGAGGCGCGCGACGGCACCATCGTCCTCGGCCGCGGCGTGCTGCCCTGGTCCGGGCCGGACGGCCGCTTCGACGTGCTGGTC
>JAEYOB010000763.1 GCA_023412175.1 Pseudomonadota bacterium
CCTCGGCGCCGGGTTCCGGCGCACCACCGAAACACCAAGGCCGCCAGAGCCGCCTGCACCGGAGGAGGCGCCCGCCGGCTTGCGCATCCTGCTGGCCGAGGACGAACCCGTGTCGCAGGCGGTGGCCGCCGCGCTGTTGCGCCGCGCTGGCCACACGGTGACCGCGGCGGACAACGGCCGCGCCGCGCTGGAGGCGGTGCGGGTGCAACCGTTCGACCTCGTGCTGCTCGACCTGCGCATGCCGGAGATGGACGGGATGGAGGCGCTTCGGCGCATCCGCGCCCTGCCCGAGCGCGACAGGGCGCAAGTGCAGGTCGTCATGCTGACCGCCAGCGCGGTGCCCGAGGACGCCGAACGCTGCCGCGCGGCCGGCGCCGATGCCGTCCTCGTGAAGCCGCTGCACCTCGACGCCCTCCTCCCCGTGCTGGAAGGCCGGGCCGCGGCGGCGGCCGGGAACGAGGCGCCCGTGTTCGACACCGGAGCGCTGGACCAGATGCTCGATGCTCTGCCGGCCGCGCGGGTGGCGGCGCTGATCGGCAGCGCGCTCAAGGCGCTGGGCGACTACCGGGCGGAGCTGCGTTCGGCCTGGGACGACGGGAGCGACCTCGCCGCGGTGGCCGCCATGGCGCACAAGATGGCCGGCGTCGCCGGCGTCTACGGTTGCCCGGCGCTGCGTCAGGCGGCGCAGGCGCTGGAGCGCTGTATCGAGGCCGGCGACGGCGGTGCAGCGCCTCTGGCTGAGGCGCTGGAGGCGGCGTACGGGCCGGCGGTCGCGGCGCTGGAAGGGGCGCGGGAAGCCCTTCCAAGCCCCACACCCGGCGCGACCGTGGCCGCGACGCCCTGAAGACGCCGCAGTAAAGACGCCGGAGTGAAACCGCCGTGGCTGGCGTGCGCCCTTCGGCCTTCCCGTAGGAGGCCAAAGCCCCCCGGCGTCAGGTCTTGTCGGCCGGGCTCGGGGCCAGGGCGACGCAACGCTGGCCGCTCTTCTGGAGTTCCGTGCAGGCGGTGCGCGCGGACTTCTCGTCCAGGCCGGTCATGCGGCCACGGTAGATCTTCCCGTTCTTGCCGGCGACTTCGACGATGAGCTGTTTGGAGTCGCCCAGCAGGCGCGGCAGCTTCTTCGACGCCTGGGCCAACGCCTTCTGTCCGGCGGCCTTCGTCCCGAACGCCCCCACCTGAATGGTCCACGCCCCGCCGGAACGGGCCGGCGGCGGCGAGACGGCGGCAAGCTGCCCGATGGACTGCGGCTTGGGCTCGACCTTCTTCGGGCCCGGAATGACCTTCCTCGACGCGCGGGGGGCCTCGTCCCCGGCGTTCGCCCTGGCCGGCGCGGCCTGCGCCACCACCGGCGCGTCGGCGTCCTGCCCCTTGCCGCGGCGGAGTTTGGCGAAGGAATCGTCGAGCAGCACGGCCATGCGGTTGTCGCGCGACACCGCCGACTTGCCGCCCATCACCACGGCGATCAGCCGGTGCCCGTCGCGCGTCGCCGAGGCCGCGAGGTTGAACCCCGACGCCCGCGTGTAGCCGGTCTTGATGCCGTCCATCCCCTCGTAGCGCGACATCAGGCGGTTGTGGTTGTGCATCGACCGGCCGCCGTAGCTGAAGTTGCGACGGCTGAAGTACGGGTAATATTTGGGATGATCGCGGAGCAGCGCCTGCGAGAACACGGCGAAATCGCGGGCGGTCGAGAACTGTTCGGGATGGGGAAGGCCGTTGGGGTTGCGGAACACGGTGCGCTTCATGCCGAGTTCACGGCCCTTGCGGGTCATCATCTCGGCGAAGCGGCTCTCGCTGCCGCCGATGGCCTCCGCCAGCACCACCGCGGCGTCGTTGGCCGACTTGGTGATGAGGCCGAGGATCGCCGTCTCCACCTTGATGGTCGAACCGGCGCGCAGGCCGAGCTTGGTCGGCGCCTGCGACTGCGCGTACTCCGACACCGGCAGCGCCTGGTCGAGGGTCAGCCGGCCGGCGTCCAGCGCGTCGAAGGTGAGGTACAGGGTCATCATCTTGGTCAGCGACGCCGGCGGCGTCGGGGAATCGGCATCGTGCTCGTGCAGCACTTCCCCCGTGCGCGCGTCGATGACGATGGCCTCGTACCGGGGGGCGGCCTGCGCCGGGCTGCCGCCCAGCATCGCCACGAAGACGAGCGCCGCCACCGGGGCTCGCCGGAACCCACAGCTCCCTGCAGCGTGCCGCACGGCATGCGCGAACCAAGCCAGTGCGGTGTGAGCACGGCGCTGCGTCACGGTCATGGTGCCCCCGGAATTGGACTTGCGTCGGCCAGCAAGCGCAATGGTAAATACGAGCCAAATCAGTGTCTAGCAGGAATTCGTTAATTTACCGTCTTCAGGATTTCCTATGCCCCCGCGGCGAAGATGGGGTACGCTGCACGCCGTACCCGAGCCTGCCGTGTTGTGCCGGGAAGAGGAGCCCACCACATCCGTGGGACCCTTCCAGCGGATCAGGGGGCGCGCGATGACGCTGACGGTGGCAAGAGGCTTGAGCCTGACACTGACGGGCGCGCTGCTCGCCGGCTGCGCCTCCGACGGACCGACCGACAACCCGATCGCGCGGCGGCTGACCTGGATCAGCTACGTCAGCGGCGACGATCTGCGCACCACCTGCCGCAGTGACGGGCCGGAGCGTTACCGGCTGGTCTTCAACGCGGACTACAACCAGCATGTCCGCACTTACGACCTCACCGCCGACCCGGCCGACGGCGGCGCCACGCTCGAGGCGCGCGTCATCGAAGCCACCGACCTTGCCCGCATGGACGCCACCGACCCCTTGGCCAACGTGCGCGGCAGGACGGCGCAGACCCGCCTGACGGCCCAGCAGTTCGCCGCCGTCGTCACGTCGCTGAACGACAGCGGCGCCTTCGACGGCCTGCCGGACCGGCTGCGGCTGCGCTCCAACGGCATCTATTGGGTGGTCAACGGCTGCCACGGCGGGCGCTGGTTCTTCTCCGCCTATCCCTACCCGGACAGCCGCTTCGTCTACATCCGCTTTGTGGAGCCGCTGCGCGCGCTGGACGGCACCGGCGTGCCCTTCCCCGCCCTTCCCGATCCCGGCAGCCTGCCGGAACGCCCCCGCGACGATCCGGGCGCCGCCTTCCAGCTCGACGTGGACGCCGGCGGCGTCATCGGCCCGACGCGCCTGTTCGGTCCCTGGGCGCTGGCCGGCAGGCCGTGACCGCCGCCCTCCCGCCGCGACGTTCCGCCGCAGGTCATAATCCCAAAGGTGACGGGGCACCCGGCAGCCGGGCGGGATAGATTTCGCGGCCGGAAAAAGGGTTTTGTGCAGTGCACAATTTTTCCGTTGACACAGCCAACCTTCCTTTTCACATTCGCCATGCCGCAACGCAGCATATGACCGCGTCGCCCCGCTGCCGAGGTCCGATGCGGATCGCCATCAAGGAAGGAAGGCGCCACCATGACCACCGCTACCCTCAAGGCCAAGCCCGCGGCCAAGCTGATCATCGAGGACGTCGCCGCCCAGGCGAAGGACCATCTCGAGGGCATCGTCAAGGCCAGCCAGGAGCAGGCCCAGAAGCATTTTGACCAGAGCGTCGCCGCCACCAAGGAGCAGGTCGAGAAGGCCTCCGCCCAGATGCTGAAGAGCTACGAGGAATACTCGGCCTTCAACAAGGCGACCGTGGACGCCCTGGTCAAGTCCAGCTCCGTCGTGGTGAAGGGCGCCGAGGACATCAACAAGGAACTGGTCGCCTTCGCGCAGGCGTCGTTCGACACGTCCGTGGCGACCGGCCGCGCGCTGCTGTCGGCGAAGTCGATCAACGAGGTGGTCGATCTGCAGAACGCCCACGCCAAGCGGAGCCTTGATGCGCTGGTCGCCGAGATCACCAAGCTCCAGGAGCTGTCGGTCAAGCTCACCAACGAGGCGTTCGCCCCGCTGAACGCCCGCGTCAACGCGGCGGTCGAGACGTTCGCCAAGCCGCTTGCCGGCTGACCGGCACGGCTCCATCCCGGCAAAGCATGGCCCGGCGGTCCCTGGATCGCCGGGCCATCGCCATATCCGGCGGCCGGAATGCACCGTGACGCTTTTTGTGCAGTGCACAAATTTTCGTTGACACCCCGGACGGGTCGCCTATATTCAGAGCATATGCTGCACCGCAGCAAAGTCTGGGACCGACGGAAGGTCCAGGCTTTCTTCCATCCGCGATCCGGTAGCCTTGTGTGGGGTCGGCGCGCGGTCACAGACACGGGGAACGGATATGAACGACAAGATCGTCGCCGCGCAGAAGGTTTTCGAGGACGTCGTCGGCCAAGCCAAGCAGGGCCTCGAGGGCTACGCCAAGGCCCAGCAGGAGCAGATCCAGAAGGCTTCGGCCACGCTGCTGAAGAGCTATGAGGAGCTGAACGCGCTGACCAAGGGCAACGTCGACGCCGTCGTGCAGTCGAGCACCATCGTCGCCAAGGGCGCCGAAGCGGCCGGCAAGCAGGTCGCCGCCTTCACCCAGGCCTCGCTGGAGCAGAGCGTCGCCACCGGCCAGGCCGTCCTCGCCGTCAAGTCGATCCGCGAGCTGATCGATCTGCAGAACAGCTACTTCAAGCAGTCGCTGGACGCGCTGGTCGCCGAGAGCACCAAGCTGCAGCAGCTGTCGATCAAGGTCACCAACGAGGCGATGGCACCGTTGAACGCCCGCGTGAACGTGGCCGTCGAGAAGCTCTCCAAGCCGCTGGCCGCCTGAACCGGCAGCCGCCGCAAGGCGTCAGACCCGAGGCTTCATAGCTGAGGCTTCAGACAAGGCCCGGAGGCACCCGCCTCCGGGCCTTCGTCGTTCCAGGCATACTTTTATCACCCCTTCCGGTGCCTTCGGCCGTTCATAGCTGTTTCACCAGCGGATCGGCGGAGCGGGCGGATAGGCGGTCCGGCCAGCTCCCCTATTAGGGAGTACTGACTCATGGCCCGTTCCGATGGGGCTTCTCCCAAATGGAGAGCAAGCGCATTCGGCCCCTTCCCTCCGCGCCGGGAGTGCTCATATCATTGATGCGATGCGCATCGCTGAGATCACCTGCTAGAGGCCATGGCCGATTCCGACAGACAAGGGAATGAGGGCACCGGGACGGGAGTGGTCATCAAGGCCAAGCCCAAGACCAAAAAGCCCTCAATGTATAAGGTTTTAATGCTGAATGACGACTACACCCCGATGGAGTTCGTCGTTCACGTGTTGGAACGTTTCTTCAACAAGTCTCGTGAAGAGGCGACGACGATCATGCTGCATGTGCACCGCCGGGGCGTGGGCGTGTGCGGTGTGTTCACGTACGAAGTGGCGGAGACCAAGGTGACGCAAGTCATGGACTTCGCACGCCAGCACCAGCACCCGCTGCAATGCACGCTTGAGAAGGATTAGATACGCACATGCTGTCGCGTAACCTCGAACAGACGCTGCACCGAGCCCTCGCCTATGCGAATGAGCGCCGGCACGAATACGCGACGCTCGAACATCTTCTTCTCGCATTGACCGAGGACTCGGACGCCATGGCGGTGCTCCGCGCCTGCGGTGTGGAGTTGGACCGCTTACGCACTGAACTCTCGGATTACCTCGACAACGAACTTGCGAACCTCGTCACCAGCAGGCCCGATGATGCCAAGCCCACGGCTGGGTTTCAGCGGGTTCTGCAGCGCGCCGCGATCCACGTTCAGTCGTCGGGTCGTGAGGAGGTGACGGGAGCAAACGTGCTCGTCGCCTTGTTCTCTGAACGCGAGAGCCACGCGGTTTATTTCCTGCAGGAGCAGGAGATGACCCGGTTCGACGCGGTGAACTACATCTCTCACGGTATCGCGAAGGCTCCGGGGCGCTCCGAGACCAAGCGGGTGTCCGGATCCGACGACGACGCGGCGGCGGAGAAGGTCGTGAAGAAAGGCAGCGAGGCCCTCGAGGCCTATTGCGTCAACTTGAACAAGAAAGCGGCCAGCGGGAAGATCGACCCGTTGATCGGCCGGGAGCAGGAGGTCGAACGGACCATCCAGATCCTGTGTCGCCGCTCCAAGAACAACCCGCTCTACGTGGGCGACCCGGGTGTCGGCAAGACCGCCATCGCCGAGGGTCTGGCGCGCCGCATCGTGCACGGCGAGGTGCCGGAGGTGCTGAAGAGCGCCACCATCTTCTCGCTCGACATGGGCTCGCTGCTGGCGGGCACGCGTTACCGCGGCGATTTCGAGGAGCGGCTCAAGGCCGTGATCTCCGAACTCGAGCAGCAGGACAACGCCATCCTGTTCATCGACGAGATCCACACGGTGATCGGTGCCGGCGCCACTTCGGGCGGGGCCATGGACGCGTCCAACCTGCTGAAGCCGGCGCTCGCCTCGGGAACGCTGCGCTGCGTCGGCTCGACGACCTACAAGGAATACCGCAACTACTTCGAGAAGGACCGCGCGCTGGTGCGGCGCTTCCAGAAGATCGACGTCAACGAGCCGACCATCGAGGACGCGATCAAGATCCTCCAGGGGATCAAGCCGTACTACGAGAAGCACCACCGCGTGCGCTACACCAACGACGCCATCCGCTCGGCGGTGGAGCTGTCGGCGAAGTACATCGGCGACCGCAAGCTGCCCGACAAGGCCATCGACATCATCGACGAGGTCGGCGCCGCGCAGATGCTGCTGCCGGAGAACAAGCGCAAGAAGACCATCTCGGTGAAGGACGTGGAGGCGGTGGTCGCCAAGATCGCCCGCATCCCGCCGAAGTCGGTCAGCCGCGACGACAAGGAAGTGCTCCAGAACCTGGAACGCGACCTGAAGACCATGGTCTTCGGCCAGGAGAAGGCCATCGACGCACTGGTCTCGGCGATCAAGCTGGCCCGTGCCGGCCTGCGCGAGCCGGAAAAGCCCATCGGCAACTACCTGTTCACCGGCC
>JAEYOB010000043.1 GCA_023412175.1 Pseudomonadota bacterium
CTCCTCAGGAGGCTTCGGCGGAGGTCGGCGCCGCCACCGCGGCCGTGATCGGCGGCGCGGCGGTGCGGCTCCGGCGGGTGGGCGCCAGCGACAGCGGACGCTCCACCGCCATGAACAGCAGCAGCGCCATCACCGACGAGGCGGCCAACGCCGGCACGAACATGGCCCAGAACACCCACGGCGCCTCGGTGCCGCCCGGCACGACCACCGCGACCACCGTGAACACGATGCGCAGGGCCACGCTGTGGATCAGGTAGAACGAGTAGCTGACGTTGCCCATCCAGCGCATCGGCGCCGTCGCCAGCAGGCGGGCGATCCATCCCTGTGAACCCAGGGCCGCGTAGCTGAGCGCGAAGCTCCCGACCCCCGCGGCGATCACCGCGCCGAGCACCACCGGCCGGGCGACGTCGGTCTCGGCGCTGCTGTCCAGCGCCAGGATCACCGAGAGGGCGGCACCGAAGACGGCCACCGCCAGCACGTCGAGCAGCGGCGAGCGCGGCGCGGCGCCGCGCGCCTTCTGGAACGCGATCAGCTCGTACAGGAGGATGCCGGCGGTGAACAGCGCCGCGATGGAATGGTCGCGTTCCAGGATCAGCAGCCCGCCGGCCGCCGACCAGATCAGCACGCGCTTCCACGGCGCCATGGCCCGCATGTCCAGCGCCCAGACGATCACCGGCGCCACCAGATAGTACGCGACCTCGTAGCTGAGCGACCAGGCGACCGTGATCATCGGCCGGATGTCGAACACGCCGGGCAGCAGCAGCAGGTTCTGCAGGATGTAGACGCTCGCGTCCACCGGGTCGGGCGGCAGCTTGCTGTGCGCCGGCGCCAGGTAGGACAGCGCGAGGTAGAGGGCGAACACCGCCAGGAAGGTGGGGTAGATGCGCCGCACGCGGCGCCGGGCGAAATCCAGGATCGGCAGCGGGCGCGCCATCAGCAGGCTGTAGATCAGGTAGCCGCTGAGCACGAAGAAGACGTCCACGCCCAGCCGGCCGCCGTTGAAGAGCACCATCCAGACGTCCGAGGTCAGCCCCTCTTGGCCGACCCACGGGCGGGTGAACGCGGCGTAATGGACCAGAAAGACCAGGAGCGCGCCGACGCCGCGCAACCCCTCCATCGAGGCCATGCGGCCGCTGGTCGAAACCGTTGCATCGAGTGGCGACCGCAGGCAGGACAAGGCATACCGTATCATCGTCACACTCCCGGAAAGCCTCTGGTCACGCGGCGGACTGCGCGCGGCGCGTCAGCCCGCCCACCAATTTGAAGAGCAGCGCGCGCCCCTCCGCTCCGAGGCCCGGCCCGAAGACGGCCACCCCGACGAAGCCGGCGGTCAACGCCACCTTGCCCACCGTGAAGGCCGGCTCCACGCCGTCGCCGAACAGCTTCCAGCCGACCGCGTAGGCGACGGCGGCCGGAGCCAGGATGCCGAGAAGGCGGACGGGGTTCAGCGGCACCTCGCCGGGGCACAGGCGGCGGCAGACCAGCTCGGTCAGGGTGATCTGGAACACCTCCCGGCCGAGCACCGCGGCGGCGGCGCCCGGCACGCCCCAGCGCCACACCAGCACCACCGCCAGCGCCGAGCCCACCGCAAGGCTGGCCGCCGAGATCCACGGCAGCACGCCCATGCGCTTGGCCTTCATCAGCGACACCTCGGAGTGCATGCGCACGCCGTGCAGCACGTAGGCGGCCACCAGGAACGGCATGCACTGCACCACCGGCGCGTAATCCGGCGAGGCGATCAGCCAGAGGATCTCCGGCGTCGTCAGCGCCATGCCCAGCGCGGCGGCGGTCAGCACGATGATGAAGAGGTGGAAGACGAATTCCGACTGTCCGCGATCGACGGCCTCGTGCTGCGCCTCGAAACGCCGCACCGACCAGATCTGCAGGAACGACGCGGTCAGGAACATGTAGAGGATGGTCGAGAGCCGCATGCCGAACGAGAAGACCCCCACCGCCGCCGTGGTCATCAGCACGTTCAGCAGGTAGCGGGCGATGAACTGGTTGGCGATGTCCAGCAGCGACTGCGGCATGAAGGGAAGCCCCAGCGTCACCACGCGCCGGAGGATCGCCGGCGAGAAGGACACCCCGGTCTTCATCAGGATCGACACCATCAGCGTCAGCCCGAGCACCGAGAACGCCGCGCCGTTGGCGAGGAAGATGCCCGACACCCCCAGGTCCAGCCCCAGCAGGAAGACCAGGTTGAGGCCGAGCAGCAGCACCGCCTTGGCGACCGACACCAGCAGGCACATGCCCGAGCGCTTGCGCACCCGGTAGTACGCCAGCCCCAGCTCGAACACGGTGCTCAGCGCGATGCTGGCAAGCGCCACCGCAACCACCATGGCGTGCCCCGCATCGCCGAACAGGCCGAGGCTGATTGCCCAGCCCCCTGGCCAGGACAGCGCCAGCAGCCCGAGGGTCGCCGCCCCCAGACCCAGCAGCGTGGTGCTGACCACGCGCGCCCGGTCCTTCTCCTCCGCGTGCTCGAAGTAGACGACGGTGAAGGCGTTGTTCATGCCGATCATCAGCATGACCGCCAGGATGTCGCCGACCACGCCGATCAGCGCGTAGACGCCGAACTCCGATGGGGCCAGCACCTTGGCGTAGAGCGGCAGCAGCAACAGGCCGGCGGCCCGGTTGACGATGTTGGCCACCGTGTAGATCCAGCCGTGCTTGAGAATCGTTGCCGCTTCGGATGCCATCATCGGTCCTTCATAAAAGACGCGCGGCCCGGCCACCCGTGCGCCGTCGCCACGCCAAAGAAATGCCGGCTTCTACCTCTGAGGTGTTAGCCAACACAGCGATGTATTGCTGTCTAATTCCGTCAAATGACTTGGCACCGCCGCGCCTCTTGGCGGGCGATCACCGCGACATATCATTGGGAGGACGCAGCAGCGCGTCAATTTTACATTGGGTGATGCCACGACTCTTCGGTCATAGGCATCCGACGCGGCAAACGGGCTCCACCGGGCGAGCCCCTTCAGGCGCCGCACGCCCGTCCGCGCCCCCTGTTCGCGCCGCCGGTTCCACCCGCTTTTTGCAACTGTGCTTTCCGGAGCACACCGGGCAACCATCTTCGTTGCCGGCTTGACCACCCCTGGTGGCACCACCGGCCCGCCCGATCACCCCCTCGGCGCCCCGCGCAACACGTTCCGCTGAGCCCGACCCCAGCCAAGGGAGGTGGAAACAGCCGGTCTTTACCTACAATTCGCTGCAAATCCGAGTCGGAAGCGACCCGTTTCGGATGAGGCAGCCATCCCGATGCGATCATCCGGGCGTTCGGCGCCTCCTACCCCGGGCTCGCCCGAAGAACACCGGCACTCACCTTCCGATACGCCGTGTTACGGCCTCCGAAACCACGGCGCTCCAAAGATTTCTTGATGACTCCAGGTCCTCATTCTAATTCCGTGTTCAACAAAGCGATTTCTGGCAGTCCATCGGGTGCGCGGTTTCTTCCGTGTTCTTTTGGACACCGGACATAAGACACCCAAGACATGTGAAGATGAGCGCCGACCGCGGAAAAAATCGCGGCGGACCAGATAATATTGTCAACATGCGGGACCTGTGATGAGCCAATCCGATCCTGAAGCGGTCTTCGAGACCACGCCGGTCAAGAAGGCCGGGTGGCCCAGCCCGAGCGTCGGGCTGATGCTTGCGCTCTCCGACGGCATTGTCCTCGCCCTCTTCGGCTGGGTTCTCAGCCGGACGCTGGTGCCCACCGCTCCGGTGGCCGAAATCGACCTGATGGAACGCGCGCTGGTGACCGGCCTGATGCTGGTCCCGCTGGTGAAGTCGGTGTTCGGCATCTATTCGCTCGGGCGCTTCGACTACGCCGAGCGCACGCGCCGCACCTTCCAGGCCGCCGTGCTGTGCACGGCCGTGCTCATGGTCCCGTTCGCCGTCATGGACGGCTTCCGCTCCTTCTTCGTGCAGGCGCTGGCGACGGCGGTGGGCGGCTTCGCCATCACCTTCGCGGTCGATCTGCTGGTTGTGCACGGCCTGCTGACCCTGGTCCTCCAGTGGCGCACGCCGGTGGTCATCATCGGCGCCGGCGCCACCGGCGCACAGCTGGCCGAGAAGCTGCACCGCCTGCCGTGGCTGGGCATGCGGCCGATCGGCTTCGTCGACGACAACGAAACGCTGTGGGACACCCGCATCGCCGGCGTGCCGGTGCTCGGCCCCACCAGCCTGCTGCAGACCGCCCCGGCCATCGCTGCCCAGGCCCAGGCCGCCATCGTCGCCGACATGGGCCGGCACGGCGCCGACCTGCCGGGGCTGCTGAAGGCCCTGCCCTTCCGCCAGGTCTACTGCGTGCTGGGCAACGGCGGCGTCACGGCGCTGGACGCCTCGTACCAGAACCTGCACGGCTCGCTGACGCTGCGCGTGACACCGCGCTCCCCGGCCGCCTACCTGCGCATCCGCCGCGCCATGGACATCGTGCTGTGCAGCCTGCTGCTGGTGCTGGTGGCGCCGCTGATGATGGCCATCGCCATCCTGATCAAGCTCGATAGCCCGGGCCCGGTGGTGTTCCGCCAGCAGCGCTGGGCCGGCGGCAACCGCACCTTCGACCTGCTGAAGTTCCGTTCCATGCACATCAACGCGGAGGAGCACCTGCAGCGCCTGCTGGACAGCGACCCGCAGATGCGCGCCGAGTACGAGACCTATCACAAGCTCAGCTTCGACCCGCGCATCACCCCGTTCGGCCGCTTCCTGCGCAAGACCTCGCTGGACGAGCTGCCGCAGCTGTGGAACGTGCTGATGGGCGACATGAGCCTGATCGGCCCGCGCGCCTACATGCCCAAGGAACTGCCCGAGGTGGGCGAGGCGGCCGCCGTCATCGGCACCGTCCGTCCGGGCGTCACCGGCTACTGGCAGGTGTCCGGCCGGCACCGCACCAGCTTCCAGGAGCGCGTCGCCATGGACGTCTTCTACGTCCGCAACCGCGGCCTGCTGTTCGACGTCTTCATCCTCTTCAAGACGGCCTTCGTGGTGCTGCGGGGCGAGGGTTCATAGGCCCTCCGCCCAGCGCGCCGCACCCCGAATAAGGGGTGCGGCGCAGCATCACTAGCCCGGGCGCGGTGCCCCGCCCCGGTCGATTTAGCTCCTTCGCGCGGCTTACGCGCCGGTCAGGCCCGGCGGCACTCTGAACGCGCATCGCCCGTCGGGCGGTGCAGGGATGCGAAGCCCGCAACGGACAGCAGCGGCCCGGAGACCATGCAGAAGCTCGAAAAAATCCTGACCGTCTTTGTGGTCATGGCGTTCGGCGGCACTGTGCTGCCGGCGCTGATCGCCAACGGCGCCCTCCCCACGGGGCCACTCGACGTGGAAAGCCCCACCGTAACGTTCATTTTCGCCGGGGTGTACCTCGTCATTCTGTTCCTGTTACTGCTGCGCCGGGGGATCGTCTGGCAGGTGCCGACGGTGAACCCGGTGCTGACGGCGCTGATCGTGCTGGCCTTCGTCTCGGCGGTGTGGTCGGTGTTCCCCGACGTCACGCTGCGCCGGTCGGTGGCGCTCACCTTCACGACGCTGTTCGGCCTCTACCTGGCGCTGCGCTGGCGCCTGGAGGAGGCGGTGGCGCTGCTGGCGACCGGCCTCGGCCTGCTGATCCTGCTCTCCTTCGCGTTCATCGTGGCGCTGCCGCAGATCGGCATCGACCAGGACGTCCACCGCGGCGCGTGGAAGGGCGTTTTCTTCCAGAAGAACGTCACCGGCCGCATGCTCGTCTGGTTCACGCTCAGCGTGCTGTGGCTCGACTGGATGGGCTGCCGGCCGAAGTGGTTGCTGCGCGGTTCGCTCCTGGCGGCGCTGGTGCTGCTCGTCATGTCGCGCTCGGGCACCGGGCTGCTGTCCACCATCATGGTGGCGGCGGTGCTGCTGTCGGTGCGCCTGCTGCGCGTCAACGTCCGCTCGCTCATCCCCGCCCTGGCCTTCGTCGGCTTTACCGTGCTGGTGGTGGTGGCGCTCACCTCCGCCAACTTCCGCGAAGCCATGTACATGCTCGGCCGCGACACCACGCTGACCGGCCGCACCGAGCTGTGGCGCTTCGCCCAGGAGATGCTGCAGGACAACTTCCTGCTCGGCTACGGCTACGCCGCCTTCTGGTACGGGCTGTACGGGCCGGCCAGCTACTACACAACGGGCTGGGGCATCACCTCGGTACACAACGGCTGGCTCGAGGTGATGCTCGACGTCGGCATGCTCGGCCTGCTCATGATGATCTATCTTGCCGGCCGGCTGCTGATCGGCGGCGCGCTGGTCGCCCGCTACAACGACTGGCGCGAGGCTCCCTGGATCCTCGCCGTGGCGCTCGGCGTGCTGGCCGTCTCCATTTCCGAAAGCGTGTTCCTCGAACGCCATTCGCTCAACTGGGTGGTCTTCACACTGGGCGTGACGCGGGTCCTGATGCTCCGCCGGCGCACGAAGCAGGCGCCGCGGGCGCCGGCAGCCTACGCGCAGGCCGGCCTCGGCTACGCGCCGACCCGCTGACCACCGACCACCGACCACCGACCGGACCAATAGGATCGAAGGCCCGCCATGACGACCATGCAAGACCAGGTCACCGTCGTGATCCCGACCCGCAACAGGCCGGATCTGGTGACGCGTGCCGTGCAAAGCGCGCTGGCGCAGACGTATCAGCATTTCGAGGTGATCGTGGTGGTGGACGGCCCCGACCCGAGCACGGTCGCGGCGCTGGACACGCTTGCCGACCCCCGCCTGACGGTGATCGCGCTGGAGAACAACATCGGCGCCGCCAACGCCCGCAACCTGGGCGTCGAGCGCGCCCGCGGCTCGTGGATCGCCTTCCTCGACGACGACGACCACTGGATGCCGCGCAAGGTCGAGGTACAGATGGCGGCACGCCCCGCCGGCCTGCGCTACCCGGTGATGAGCTGTCGTTGCGAGGTGGTGACGGCGCGCGGCACCTTCGTTTGGCCGCGCCGGCTGGCGGGGCCGAAGGACGCCATCGGCGACTACCTGTTCGTGCGCCGGGGCCTGTTCAAGGGCGAGACCTTCGCCCCCACCACCACGCTGCTGGCCCCGCGCGAACTGCTGCTGAAGCACCCGATCCCGGTATCGCGGTTCGACGACTGGGAATGGCTGATCGGCTGCGGCCAGATCGAGGGGTGCGCGCTGATCACCGTGCCGGAGGCGCTGGCCGTCCATTACACGGAGAACAACCGCATCACCCTCTCGACCTGCCACAACATCGACGATGCGCTGGGCTGGGCGCAGTCCATGAAGCCGCTGCTCTCCCCGCGCGCCTACGCCAGCCTGCTGCTGCAGGCCACCGGCGGCGAACCCGCCGCCCGCACCGGCCAGGTGCGCTGGCGCATCCTGGCGCAGGCGCTGCGCGGCGGCGCACCGACGCCGATGGCGCTGGCCACCTTCACCATGCACTCGCTATTCCCGGTTTCAATGCGGCGGCGGCTGCGCCAGGCGCTGTTCTCCGCCCATGGGGCCGCTTGAAAAGGAAAATTTCGGGCATGAACCGCAAGCGAACCTGCGTCGCCTTCGCGACGCCCGGCGCCTTGGACGGTGGCGGCATCGGCCGCATGACCGACTATATCGTCGACCAGCTCGGCCGGCGCGGCCGGCGGACCGGCAGCGGCCCGGACACCGTGGTGCTCGACACCCGCGGCCGCGGCAGCGTGTTCCTGTCGCCGCTCTACCTCGGAGCGACGCTCGGCCGGCTGGCGCGGCTGCTGGCGCGCCGGGAGGTCGACGCCGTCCACATCAACGTCTCGGAACGCGCCAGCTTCCTCCGCAAGGCGGCGGTGCAGGCCACCGCCGGCCTGTTCGGGACACCGACCGTGGTGCACCTGCACGGCGCCTCCTTCGTCGAGTTCTTCCGCGGCGGCCTGTTCGCCCGCGCCATCTCGCGCTGGCTGTTCCGCCGCTGCGGGCGGGCGATCGTGCTCGGCCACGGCTGGCGCGACTTCCTGGTGCAGGAGGTCGGCATCGACCCCGGCAAGGTGGACGTGCTGTACAACGCCGTGCCGGACTTCGCCGGACCCGGCACCGGGCGGGAGCCGCCGCAGGCCGGGCGGCCGGTGTCGCTGCTGGTGCTGGCGCACCTCAGCGAACGCAAGGGCATCGGCACGCTGTTGCACGCCTGCCGGATCCTCAGGGACCGCGGTTTCCCGTTCCGCCTGACGCTGGGCGGCAACGGCGACGTGGACGGCTACCGCCGCATGGCCGCGGAGCTGGGCATCGGCGACGCGTGCGAGTTCCTCGGCTGGGTGTCGCGCGAACAGGCGCACGAGCTGATCCGGTCGCACGAGGCCCTGCTGCTGCCCTCGACGCACGAGGGTCTGCCCATGGTCATCCTGGAGGCGCTGTGCGCGCGCCTGCCGGTGATCACCACCCCGGTCGGCTCGATCCCCGAGGTGCTGGAACAGCGCGCAACGGCCCTCATGGTTCCGGTGGGCGACCGCACCGCGCTGGCCGACGCGGTCCAGGAGCTGGCCGCCGATCCGGCGCTGTACCGCACGCTGAGCGAGGGCGGCCGCCGCCTGTTCGAAGAACGGTTCAACATCGAGGGGTACTGCGAACGCCTGTGCGCGGTGTACGACGCGCTGCATTGCCCCGGTCCGCGCCGCTGGCGGCGGGTTCCCGACACCGAGCCCGCGCCGGTTCTGGCGGAAAGTCGCCCTCCGGCGGAGGCCACGCTGCCCCGTATGGGACGGCGATAGGCCGCTCGGATGAACGCCAAGTCGAACGTATGAAAACCTGTGTAACTCCATAGCGACATTGCTGGCCGGCTGTGGCCTGCATAAGCTTTGGAAGATTTCTCTGCACAATATTCGAGCATTTCTGGAATGAAATACTTCCGGTCATACGCCGGTCGTAGTGCCGAGCAAGAGCAGAGAAGGCAGGAGCGGGAATCGACTTGGCCGATAGGGGCAATGCGAGAGGGAATCGGATATCCCGACCGCGACGCGAATGCCATCTGTGGTGGTGTTCGCGGATGCAGACGGTCAGATGACCAGGAGTGGATATGATCTACATCGTCACCCCCGGTGGCACCCGCGAAAAGGGCGGGATGGGGCGGATCGTCGACAACTTCACCACTGATCTTCGGGAAAACCGGCCCGACGTCCGCTTCGAGGTGGTGGACTCCTACGGACCGGGCAGGTTCCACCTGATGCCCTTCTATTTCCTGGCGGCAACCCTGCGGTTGGCGTTCTGCTTCCTGGCCGGGCGGGGCAACCTCCTCCACATCCACATGGCCGAGCACGGCAGCGTGGTGCGCAAGGGAATCATCGTCCTTCTGGCGGCGCTGTTCCGCGTGCCGGTGGTGCTGCACCTGCACGGCGGCCGTTTCCCCGATCAGGTGCGCAACGCCGGCCCGTTCACCCGCTGGGCGATCCGCCGCATGGTGGCGCTGTGCAGCGAGACCGTGGTGCTGGGCGATTTCTGGCGCCGCTTCATGATCGAGGAGTTCGGGTCGGAAGCGCGCCGCGTGACCGTGCTGCACAACGCCGTGCCCGGCCCGCAGGCGACCCCGCTGCGCCCGGCCGACCGCCCGGTGCGCATCCTGTTCCTCGGCCGTCTCATCCGGCTCAAGGGCATCCATGTCCTGCTGGAGGCGCTGGCCGCCCAGGAGTGCCGCAACCGCGCCTGGGAGCTGGTGATCGCCGGCGACGGCGACCTCGACACCTACCGCCGGCAGGTCGAGACGCTGGGCCTCGCGGACCGCGTCACCTTCACCGGCTGGCTGGACCAGGACGGCTGCCGCCGCCAGCTCCTGCAGGCCGACGTGCTGGTGCAGCCGTCCATGTTCGAGGGCCTGCCCATGGCGGTGCTGGAGGCGATGGCGCACGGGCTGTCGATCATCGCCACGCCGGTCGGCTCGGTCGGCGACGCCATCGAGCACGAGACCACCGGCCTGCTGGTTCCGCCGGGCGAGGTGCAGCCGCTGACCGATGCGCTGGTGCGCGTCCTCGACGACGCCGACCTGCGCCGCCGCCTGGGCACCGGGGCACGCCGGAAGTTCGAGAGCTGCTTCGACATCGCCGTCTACCGCGAGCGCCTGCTCGACATCTACCGCCGCAACGCCCGCCACTGGCGCGTCGAGCCGGCCATCGTGCCCGCCACGCCCCCGGACGAGGCGTCGATCGGCGCACGCAGCGCGCGATCCGGCTGATGCCGGCAGGCTGAGGTTGGCCTGCAGACCAGTCCAACCGAGACCAAGGCCCCCCTCCCCTCGCGGGAGGGGGGCTCACCCGTAACGCTCCGTTCTGGAGGACAGAATTCTATGAAGGAAGCCTTTGGCGCCCTGGTGCGCTGGTCGGGTCTCGACACGGCGCTGCGCGTCCTCTGCGCGCGCCGGCGGGTCACCATCGTCGTCTATCACGACCCCGACCCGGCGGTCCTGCGCAAGCATCTGACCTGGTACGCGAAGCGCTACACCTTCACCACGCTGGACGCCGTCGCCGACGCCATGGAGAGCGGCCGCTGGGACAGCCTGCCGCGCTACCCGCTGGTGGTCACGCTCGACGACGGACACCTCGGTAACGCCAAGCTCGAGCCTTTGTTCCGCGAGTTCGGCATACGCCCGACCATGTACCTGTGCAGCCGCATCGTCGGCACCGCCCGCCCCTACTGGTGGAAGACCGTCGCCGCCG
>JAEYOB010000072.1 GCA_023412175.1 Pseudomonadota bacterium
GCTCAGGGGGATGAGAGGCATCCGCCCTCCATGCGCAAACGCGCCTCCGCCAGCCGCTCCGCCTGCGCCGCCGCATGAGTGACCAGCAGAATGGCCGTCCCGCGCGCCAGTTCCGCACGCAGCAGCCCCTCCACCCGCTCCACCGCCGCGGCGTCGAGCGCCGCGGTGGGTTCGTCGAGAAGCAGGACGGCAGGACGGCCCACCAGCGTGCGGGCGAGTGCCAGCCGCTGCCGCTCGCCCGAGGACAGCCGCGCAACCGGCCAGTCCAGTGCGTCCGCCGGCAGGCCCAACGCCTCGACCAGCGGCAACGCCGTGCGCGGCTTGGTAAAGTGGTCGCCGACGCGCTCCATCCACCAGCCGGACTCGGCGGCCACATAGGCGACGAGCCGGCGCCACGCCGGGGCCGGCATGGATTCGCGCGACCGCCCGCCCAGCCGCACCTCGCCCTGGTTGGGATCGAGATCGGCAATGGCGCGCAGCAGCACCGACTTGCCGGACCCGGACGCCCCCAGAACGGCGAGGCAGGCACCGGCGGCGACGTGCAGACTGGCGGGTTTCAGCACCGGGGTGGAGAGATCGCGGACGGACAGCATGGTCCGCGCCACTCTAGCAGCATGGAGCGGAGGTTTGCACCGGGCCACAACGCCGCTATGGTGCGCCCGTCCCGGCCAACCACAACGGCACCGATGCCCCATTCGTCCCCCGACCGCGCCACCTTCACCCACCGCGAGATCCTTCGGGTGTTCAGCGGCGTGGCGCTCGCCATGCTGATGGCCGCCATGGACCAGACCGTGGTGGCGACCGCGCTGCCCACCATGGGGGCCGACCTGGGCAGCCTGGAGAACCTGCCCTGGGTGGTCACCGCCTACATGCTGGCCTCCACCGCGACGACGCCGATCTACGGCAAACTCAGCGACCTCTACGGGCGCAAGCGGATCCTCCAGATCGCCATCTGGCTGTTCCTCGCCGGCTCGCTGCTGTGCGCGGTGGCGCAGAGCATGGTGCAGCTCATCGTCTTCCGCGGCTTGCAGGGGCTGGGCGGCGGCGGGCTGATGGCGCTGGCCTTCACCATCATCGGCGACGTGGTCGCCCCGCGCGAGCGCGGCCGCTACCAGGGCTACATCGGCGGCGTCTTCGCACTGGCCAGCGTCGCCGGGCCGCTGCTGGGCGGTCTGTTCACCGAGACGCTGTCCTGGCACTGGATCTTCCTCATCAACCTGCCGATCGGCGCCGCCGCGCTGATCATGACCAACCGCGCGCTGGATCGGCTGCCGAAGGGCACCGCGCATCCGAAGATCGATTACCTCGGCGCGGCGCTGCTGATGGGGGCGGTGACGAGCCTGCTGTTCGTCGTCTCGCGCGGCGGCAGCATGGTGCCGTGGACGTCTCCCACAATCCTCGGCCTGGGCGCCCTGGGCGTCGCGCTGCTCGCCGCCTTCATCGTGCATGAGCGCCGGGTGGAGGAGCCGATCCTGCCGCTGAAGCTGTTCCGCATTCCGGTGTTCGCGGTGGCGAACCCCATCGTCGCCGTGTCGGCGATGACGCTGTTCGCCGGTATCGTCTTCCTGCCGCTGCACCTGCAACTGGTGCTGGGGACCGGCGCCACGGCGTCGGGCCTGCTGCTGCTGCCGCTGGTGTTCGGCATGACCTTCGGGGCGGTGGGCGGCGGCCGGCTGATCGCGCGCAGCGGGCGCTACAAGATCTTCCCCATCGTCGGGCTGGGGCTGGCCGTCGCCATGTATCTGGTCCTGGGGCTGGTCAACACGGTGGCCGGCGACCCGCTGTACGCGACGCTCATACTGGTGCCGCTGGGCATCGGGCTGGGTCTGGTGATGCCGGTCATGACGGTGGCCGTGCAGAACGCGGTGGACCGCCGCGACCTGGGCGCGGCGACGGCGTCGGTCGGCTTCTTCCGCTCGCTCGGCGGCTCGGTCGGGGTGGCGCTGTTCGGCGCGGTGCTGAGCTGGGAGGTGACGCGCCGCCTGACCTCCGCCGGTCTGCCCGACCTGAATCCGCGCGACGTGCTGGAACACGGCACCGCGGTCCTCGCCACCCTGCCTCCCGCCGCGCAGACGGCGGCGCTGCACGCCTTCGCCGGCGCTTTCGAGACGCTGTTCGTGCTGGCCGCGGCGTTGGGCTTGGTGTCCCTGGTGCTGACGCTGTTCCTGGAGGAACTGCCGCTGCGCTCGGCGAAGCCCGCGGAGGAGTGAACGGCCGGCGGTTGCCGGCTACCCCCGCGAGGTCCGCGACCCGAGATGCGCCGGAACCGCCCCGGCGCGGACCAGCACGGCGGGTTCGCCCACCGTTTCGGCGAGGAAGCGGGCGAGGTCGTCGTCAGACCACGACTTGGCCTGGGCGCTCTTCTGCACGAAGCCGGGTGCACGGCCCTGCGCCATCCACAGCGCAACGCGGCGGCTGAGCGGTCCGCGCACCTCGATGCCGGACCAGGGATCGATCATCCGGTGCTCCTCGGTCACCCGCAGGCGGAGCTGCGCCAAGCCCATGTCGGGGCGGTGCGCCTCGCCCTCCTCGGCATCCCAGGCGTGCGCGGTCTCCGGATAGACCCGGACGGTGGCCGGGGAGCCGCCGCGGCGCAGGTCGCCGGCGATCTCGCGGGTGCGGCGGATCGACACCGCCTCGTCCACCTCGCCCAGCAGCAACAGCACCGGTGCGCCGGTGGTCTCGCTGCGGTCGAAGCGCGGCGCCGGGCAGCCGTAGTAGGAGATGTGCGCGGCGAACTGCAGGCCATCCAGCACGAACAGATCGCGCAACTGACGGTAGGCCGCCATGACGCCCACCATGCCGCCCACGCCGAACCCCAGCGCGGCGATGCGGGAGGGGTCGACGCGCGGGTGCCCGGCGACCAGACGCAGGCCGGCGAAGGCATCCGCCAGCATGGCCGCCTCGGTTACGCACAGCAGGCGCCGCGCCGGAGCACGGTCACGGCAGCCGCGGCGTGCGAAGCTGTCCACCACCAGCGCCACATAGCCACGCCGGGCCAACAGCTCCCCATAGGCGAACTCGTGCCCCGGCTTCGGACCGTCGAGATCGGGCAGCACCACCACGGCCGGCAGCACGTTGGTGGCGCCGGGGCCGAAAGGCTCGAAGAGGTACCCCAACCCGTCGAGGACCCGGCGGCGCGCGCGCGGCCTCAGGACATCGGTCAGAACATAGGGCGAGAAGGTGGGAAAGGTCACCGGACGCATAGCAAAACCTTCGTGTCTGGCCACATGGGGAACCCCGGAAAGTCGAACTGGTTCCACCCGGGGAACACAGCCCCTCCCGCGCCGTTGAGGTAGCCTGATTCAGCCGCACCCCGGCCGCCGCCGCCCGGCACACCCGCAACGGTGGAGCGGCGGAACCGCGAGGTCTCCCGGACTGTTGGGTAGGCACTTCTACTTATGTCGGGAGTATCCGGCGATGCGGGCGGCTGCGCGCGCGCTGCTGGGGACGCTTGCGC
>JAEYOB010000077.1 GCA_023412175.1 Pseudomonadota bacterium
CACCAGCACCGTGCCGTTGCGGTCGGCAAGCGTCAGCCGGACATCGTCGGACAGCCGCCGCTCGGCCAGGCTGTCGGCCAGCCAGCGCAGGTCCAGAGTCACCATGACGGCGCCGCCGACCTGTTGACGGTCATCCGAATACGGCACCGCGAAGGGAAGCACCGGCGTCCCGTCCAGCGGCCACTCCATCCATTCGCCGGAGGTGAAGCGGCCCTCGGCCATGGCGCGCTGCAGCACGGAAAGCCCGGCCAGCGAGCGCCCGGTCAGCTCCGGCGCGCCGCTGCACAGCACGTTGCCGTCGGCATCGGTGGCGGTCACCGTCTGGCGGTCGAGCGCGCGGCGGGACAGCCGGACCAGATACTGCTCGCACCGCGCGGTCTCGCCGGTGCGCAGGAAGCTGCCCTCCGACACCGCGACGGCAAGCTGGCGCACCCCCTCGAACAGGCGGGCCTGTTCCCCCTCGACAAGGTGCAGGAGGCGTTCGGCCTCGGCGCTCACCTCCTGCGCCCGTTCGGCCCGCAGGCGGGCGACGCTGTACGCCTGGATGCCGATCGCCGGCAGGACGGCGATGAGCACCAGAACGAAGAGGCGGACAAGAAGCGACATCAAGCACCGTTCCCGAGGGCGGAGGGGGTCCCGGTCCTCCGCTGGATGCTGACCGTCTTAACCGAGCCATGGTTAAATGGAGGTTAATTTCAAAACAACTTTTCCACCATTACCCGGCATCACCCAAATGATTTCCAGAGCGCTAAAGTGCTACACGGGTCGAACGCACGGCAATTTCTTTTGTTATCTAGCACACATTTTATGTTTCTACGCGTATCGGTTACCCCGAAAGGGCGGGTGAACGGAAAATGCTGCCGCGTCACGGCTGAATGCGCCACGGAACCGCGGCCTTGGCGTCTCTGTTGTTCCGTCGCCATGAACACGGCCCTTCTCATGCCCCCGCGCCTTACGGCGCCCGACGGATCGCCGCGCCGCGTCGGTGTCGAGCTGGAATTTGCCAACCTCGACGCGCCGAGCGCCGCCCGCCTCGTCCGCGACCTGTACGGCGGCGAGATCACCGTGGAGAACCCGCACCGCTGCCGGGTGCGCGGCACGCGCCTGGGCGACTTCGCGGTGGAGCTGGACATGCGCTCGGCCCACCCAAAGAAGGGCGATGCCGAGCCGGGCGCCGAGCCCGGCGCGCTGGACGCCCTGCTTGAGAAGCTGCGGCCGCTGTGGGGCAGCATCGGCAGCCTGGTGATGCCGTTCGAGATCGCCGCCCCGCCCATCCCCATCGAGCGCCTGCCCGAGCTGGAGGCGCTGGTCACCGGCCTGCGCGACCGCGGTGCGGCCGGCACCGGGGCGAGCCCGCTGTTCGCCTTCGGCCTGCACTTCAACCCGGAGGTGGCGGCGACCGACGCGGACTACCTGCTCGACCACCTGAAGGCGTTCCTGGTCCTGTCGCCGTGGCTGCGCGCGCAGATCCGCGTGGACCCGACACGGCGCATGACCGGCTTCATCGCCGCCTTCCCGGTGGAGTATGCGGTCAAGGTGGCCGATCCCGCCTACCGGCCGGACATGGGCACGCTGGTCGCCGACTACCTGGAGGCCAACCCGACGCGCAACCGCGAACTGGACCTGTTCCCGCTGTTCGCCCACCTCGACCCGGAGGCGCTGGCCGCCAAGGTCACCGACCCGCACGTCCGGCCGCGGCCGACCTTTCACTACCGCCTGCCGAACGCCCGTATCGGCGATCCCGGCTGGTCGCTGGCGCCGGACTGGAACCGCTGGGTGGCGGTCGAGGAACTAGCCGCCGACCGCGCGCGGCTGGACTCGCTGGGCGCCGCGTTCCTCGATCACGCCGCGCGCCGCGCGCTGGACGACTGGGCGTCCGAGGCCGGCCAACGGCTGGCCGGCTGAGAGGGCCGGCATGGCCAGACCGCTCATCGGCATCACCGCATCGGCGCACGGCGCCCGCATCAGCTCATGGTTCAACCGCATGGCGGTGTGGCGGGCCGGCGGGCGCCCAGTGCGCATCACCACCACCGAACCGTTCCCGTTCAACCGGCTGGACGGGCTGGTGGTCGGCGGCGGCGACGACATCGACACCGCGCTGTACGGTGAGGCCGCCCGGCCGAAGATCCGCATCGACCCCGACCGCGACCGGCTGGAGATGCAGGCGCTGGACATCGCCGAGAACCGGCGCCTTCCGGTGCTGGGCATCTGCCGCGGCTCGCAGATCATCAACGTGCACCGCGGCGGCTCGCTGCACGTGGACATCCACGAGGTCTACGAGGGGGCGCAGCGCCTGCGCACGGTGCTGCCGCGCAAGCGCGTCTCCATCCTGCCGGAAAGCTGCCTGTACCGCATCCTCGGCATTTCCGAATGCCGGGTGAACGCGCTGCACCACCAGTCGGTGAACCGCCTGGGCGACGGCATTCGCGTGGTCGCCACCGAGCGCTGCGGCGTCGTCCAGGGCATCGAGGCTCCGGGTCATCCGTTCCTGATGGGCGTGCAGTGGCACCCCGAGTATCTGGTCGCCGACTCCCGCCAGCAGAACCTGTTCCGCACCCTCGTCGAGGCCGCCAGGGGACGCCCCATCGCCGAGCAGCTGGCCGCCTGACGCTCCCCAGCCTTGAAACGAGCCTTGAAA
>JAEYOB010000290.1 GCA_023412175.1 Pseudomonadota bacterium
ACATGGAGTACCGGATCCTCCATCCCGACGGCAGCGTGCGCTGGGTGGAGACCATCGGCCGGGTCAGCTACGCCACCGACGGTTCGCCCCGCCGTCTGGCCGGACTGCACATGGACATCACCCGCCGCAAGGAGATCGAGGAGGCGCTGCGCACTGCCAAGGAGGAGGCCGAGCGCGCCAACCTGTCCAAGACCAAGTTCCTGGCGGCAGCCAGCCACGACCTGCGCCAGCCCTTGCAGTCCATGGTCTTCTTCGCCGCGGCGCTGCACGGCCACGTGGACAGCGGCCGCGGCCGGGAGGCGCTGACCATGCTGGAGCGCGGCATGGACACGCTGAAGGGGCTGCTGGACAGTCTGCTCGATGTGTCGCGCCTGGACGCTGGCGTCATCACACCCACCATCGAGGACTTCCCCGTCGGCCCTCTGCTCAACCACATCGGCGCCTCCTACGCGCCGCTGGCGGCGGCCAAGGGGCTGGTTTTCGAGATGGAGGTGACCTGCGACATCCCCGTGCGCAGCGACCGCAACCTGCTGGGTCGCATGCTCCGCAACCTGATCGAGAACGCCATCCGCTACACCGAGACCGGCTTCGTCCGGCTGGAATGCCGGATCGTCGGCGACCAGGCCCGCATCGAGGTCCACGACAGCGGCATCGGCATCCCGCCCGACCAGCGCGAGCAGGTCTTCGAGGAGTTCCATCAGCTCGGCAACCCGGCGCGCGACCGCGCGCGCGGCCTCGGCCTCGGGCTGTCGATCGTCAAACGCCTGTCCGGGTTGCTGCATCACCCCGTGGAGGTACGGTCCGAGCAGGGCCGCGGCTCGGTGTTCTCCATCCTGGTGCCGCTGGGCGAGTCGGCGGCGCCGGCGGAGGAAGCCGCGCCGCTGCCGCCTGCCAGCGGCCGGGGACGGCTGGCTCTGCTGATCGACGACGACGTCATCGTTCTGCTGGGCCTGCAGACCATTCTGCGCGACTGGGGCTACGACACGGTGATCGGCGCCTCGGCCGAGGAAGCGCTGAAGCGCCTCAAGGTGGATGGGCGCACGCCGGACGTGATCGTCGCCGACTACCGCCTGCGCGAAGGGCGAACCGGCACCGAAGCGGTGCGGCGGATCCGCGATGCAATCGGCGCCGAAACACCGGGCATCATCCTGAGCGGCGAGGCCGGGCGCGAATGGCAGCAGGACGCCACCAACCTCGGCCTCGGCCTCGCCTTCAAGCCGGTGACGCCGCGCCAGCTGCACGAGGTGCTGAGCCGCCACCTGGGCACGGCAGCCTGACGCCCCCAGGACACAAACCCTTTGATCCAGGACAATGATAGCCGCGCCGCCCTCGGCCATCCTTCACCCTGAGGAAACGCTGAAAAACCCGAAGGGGATGGAGACGATGAAGCTCGCAGAGGCTCTGCTGCACGCGCTCAGGGAGCGCGGCGCGCAGGCGGTGTTCGGCATTCCGGGCGATTTCGCCCTGCCGTTCTTCAAGGTCATGGAAGAAACGCAGATCCTGCCGCTGGTCACGCTGAGCCACGAGCCGGCGGTCGGCTTCGCGGCGGACGCCGCGGCGCGCGTCGGCACCACGCTGGGCGTGGCGGCGGTAACCTACGGCGCGGGCGCGCTCAACCTCGTCAACGCGGTGGCCGGGGCGTACGCCGAGAAGTCGCCGGTGGTGGTGATCTCCGGCGCGCCCGGCGCCGGCGAGGGCGGCGGCCTCCTGCTGCACCACCAGGGCCGGACGCTGGACACCCAGTACCGCGTCTTCCAGGAGATCACGGTGGCGCAGGCCCGCCTGGACGACCCCGCGACCGCGCCGGCCGAGATCGCCCGCGTGCTGGGCGCCGCCCGCGCGCTGTCGCGCCCCGTCTATCTGGAGCTGCCGCGCGACATGGTGAACCGCGAGGTCGGGCCGGTCGGCCCCGATCCCGCGCTGCCGGTGGATCCCGACGCGCTGGCCGCCTGCGCCGAGGAAGTGCTGGCGTGCCTCAAGGCGGCATCCGCGCCGGTGCTGATGGTGTGCGTCGAGGTGCGCCGCTACGGCCTGGAGGCCAAGGTGGCGGAGTTGGCGCGCCGGCTGGGGGTGCCGGTGGTGACCTCGTTCATGGGGCGCGGGCTGCTGTCCGGCGGGCCGTGGCCGCCGCTGGGCACCTACCTGGGCGTCGCCGGCGACCCGGCGATCACCCGGCTGGTCGAGGAATCGGACGGGCTGTTCCTGCTCGGCACCATCCTGTCCGACACCAACTTCGCGGTGTCCGAGCGCAAGCTCGACCTGCGCAGGACCATCCACGCCTTCGACCGCGAGGTGACGCTGGGCTACCACAGCTACCGCGACATCCCGCTCGATCAGTTGGTGGAGGCCCTGCTGGAGCGCCTGCCGGTCACCGACCGCACGGCGGACCCACAGGGGCGCGTCTATCCCTCCGGCCTGATCCGCGACGACCAGCCCATCAGCCCGATGGACATCGCCTGCGGCGTCAACGACCTGTCGGCGGCGCACGGCAGCCTGACGATCGCCTCGGACGTCGGCGACTGCCTGTTCACCGCCATGGACGTCCGCGACGCCGGGCTGATGGCGCCGGGCTATTACGCCGGCATGGGCTTCGGCGTGCCGGCCGGCATGGGAGCGCAGGCGGTGTCGGGCCAGCGCCTGCTGATCCTGGTCGGCGACGGCGCGTTCCAGATGACCGGGTGGGAGCTGGGGAATGGGCGGCGCTACGGCCTCGACCCCATCGTCGTGCTGTTCAACAACCGCAGCTGGGAGATGCTGCGCACCTTCCAGCCGGAGTCGCGCTTCAACGACCTGGACGACTGGCACTACGCCGACATGGCCCGCAGCCTGGGCGGCGACGGCGTGCGGGTCGAGACGCGGGCCGAGCTGGGCGCCGCGCTCGACCGGGCGTGGGAGACGCGCGGGCGCTTCCAGCTGATCGAGGCGATGATCCCGCGCGGCGTGCTGTCCGACACGCTCGCCCGCTTCGTCAAGGGGCAGAAGCGGCTGCACAAGTAGCCGGGCTTGCGCTACGCTCGGTTCCAATCAACCGAAGGGAGGAACCGAGCATGGCGGACAACAGGCTGCGGATCGGCGTGGTGCTGTCGGGCTGCGGCGTCTACGACGGCGCGGAGATCCACGAAGCGGTGTGCACGCTGATCGCCATCGACCGCGCCGGCGCGGTGGCGGTGTGCTACGCCCCCAACGTCGCCCAGGCGCACGTCGTCGACCACCTGACCGGCCAGGAGACCGGCGAGATCCGCAACGTCCTGACGGAGTCGGCGCGCATCGCCCGCGGCCGGATCACGGATCTCGCCACCTTCCAGGCCGGTGATGTGGACGCACTGATCTTCCCCGGCGGCTTCGGCGCGGCGAAGAACCTCTCCAGCTTCGCCTTCCAGGGGGCGGACTGCACGGTGAACCCGGACGTCGAAAAGGCCGTGCGCGCCATGAAGGCCGCCGGCAAGCCGATCGGCGCGCTGTGCATCGCCCCGGCGATCCTCGCTAAGCTTCTGGGCACGGAGGGCGTGGAGCTGACCATCGGTTCCGACCCCGGCACCGCCCAGGCGCTGGAGACGCTGGGTGCCAAGCATCGCGTCACCACGCATTGCGAAGTCGTCGTGGACCGGGTGCACAAGGTCGTTACCGCGCCCTGCTATATGCTGGACGCGTCCGTTTCGCAGATCGCCGATGGTGCCGCCAACGCGGTGGACGCGCTGATCGGTCTCGTTCGTTCGGCTTGATCGGCCACCGGTCTTACCCCGCCGGGCCGAGTTTACCCGGCGGGATCCCCTCCGTACCATTAGCCTTCCAAGGGGTATAAGCCGGCGCGGCGCCGGCCCTGGAGGGCAGCATGGCGCGTACGCTCATCCTCGCGGTCCTCGGCCTTCTGCTGGGTGCCGGTTCCGCGGCGGCGGAATGGTACGCGGTGGACGCCGCACGCGTTCGCATTTCCGTCCAGCATCCGGCTTTTGCGGGAAAGCAACCCACGGTCAGCGTGCGCGTCCCCGACGACATCGCCCGCACCGCGCAGTCCGACTGGCTGCGCTTCGGCAAGCTGTCCGAACCGGGGCCGGTGTTCACCGCCACCTATCAGACCGAGCACCGGCGCTTTCCCGCCTACTCGCTGCTCGACAGCTTCCGCCACAAGGAGGCGTTCCGCGCCTGGGCGGTCACCGCCATCGAGGACGGGCCGACCGTCCGCTCGGAGTTCGGCCCGGTGGAAACCCTGAAGGTGGCGATCCGCAGGAACGGGATCGAGCGCCGGTGCGGCTACTGGCACTGGCAGGACAGCGACAACCGCGCCTATTTCGACGGCTGGTTCTGTCCGGCGATGGGCGAGGAGATCGGCGACGCCGACCTCGACCGCTCGATCCGCGCCGTCCGCTTCCGCACCCAGGAAGCACGGGTGCCGTGATGG
>JAEYOB010000324.1 GCA_023412175.1 Pseudomonadota bacterium
CTCGACCACGGGCGAGAGGCGGTGGATCTCGTCGATGAAAAGCACGTCGTGCGGCTGCAGGTTGGTCAGCAGCGCGGCCAGGTCGCCCGCCTTCTCGATCACCGGGCCGGAGGTGATGCGCAGGCTCACGCCCAGCTCGTTGGCGATGACGTGGCTGAGCGTGGTCTTGCCCAGCCCCGGCGGCCCGAAGACCAGCACGTGGTCCATGGCCTCGCCGCGTCGCCTGGCGGCTTCGATGTAGATGGCCAGCTGCTCGCGGACCGGCTGCTGGCCGAGGTAGTCGGCGAGGCGCTGGGGGCGGATCGAGGCCTCCGCGGCCGCGTCCTCGCGGGTCGCGCCGGCGGCGATGATGCGGTCGTCACTCATGCGGCCATGTTCTCACGGCCGCCCCCGGGGTGGGAGCCGCGCGGGGCGGCTCAGTGTGGCGAGGGCAGCCCGGCCGGGGCGGCCTGCACGCCCTGCGGGATGCCGGTCATGTCCGGCAGCCGGTGGGCGATGCCCTTGTGGCAGTCGATGCAGGTCGCCTGCCCGGTCGCCAGGTAGCTGCGGTGGATGAAGGCCGCGCGGCTGGCCTGGCGGGTCAGGTCCATGGAGTCGTAGTCGTGGCAGTTGCGGCACTCCAGCGAATCGTTGGCCTTCAGGCGCGCCCACTCGTGCTCGGCCAGCTCGCGGCGCTTGTCGAGGAACTTCTCGCGGGTGCTGATGGTGCCGAAGATCTTGCCCCACACCTCCTTGGAGGCCTGCATCTTGCGCGCGATCTTGTCGGTCCATTCATGCGGCACGTGGCAGTCCGGACAGGTTGCGCGGACCCCGGAGCGGTTGCTGTAGTGAATGGTGTCCTTGATCTCCACGTAGACGTTGTCCTCCATCTCGTGACAGGAAATGCAGAAGGCCTCGGTATTGGTGGCTTCCAGCGCGGTGTTGAAGCCGCCCCAGAACACGATGCCGGCAATGAACCCGCCCAGCACCAGCGCGCCCAGGCTGTAATGCACGCTGGGGCGGCGCAGGACGGCCCAGTAACGCTTGAGAAACGGCAGTATCGACTTCATCGGCGGGCCCTCACGGTGTGTTGCCGGGTTGCGAGGTTTCCCGGTCCGGCAGTGCGTCGATGTTCTTGAACTCGTTCTCCACCAGCGGTTTCACGTCCTGCTGCGGCACGTGGCACTGCGTGCAGAAGTATCGCCGTGGTGCCACGGCGGCCAGGGTCTGAGCGTCGCGGTCGGTGTAGTGGGTGATGCTGATCATCGGCGACTGGGTGCGCGCGCTGTTCTCTCGGCTGTGGCAGGACAGGCATTTGTTGGCGTTCTTGTCGACGTGATAGCCGCGGATGGTGTGCGGGATGGTCGGTGGCTGCTCAGGGTAGTTGCGCTCGCGGCGCAGGTCCTTGTTCTCCTCGTCGTGCAGGGGCGGCGGGGTGAACTCCTGGGTCAGGGTGCCGCCGGGACGACGCCCGTCAGGCGCCGGAGCGTCCAGCGGATAGTTGGTTTCGGCGGCGATGGCCAGGCCGAACACCGCGAGCAGAGTCAGCGGCAGTAGACGAAATTTCATGGCGGCTCTCCTCAGGCGATGCTGACCACTTCGATCTTGACGGCGCATTTTTTGTAATCGGTCTGCTTGGAGATCGGGTCGGTGGCGTCGAGGGTGACTTTGTTGATCAGTTTGTTGGCGTCGAAGAATGGCACGAAGATCAGCCCCTGCGGCGGTTTGTTACGTCCGCGGGTTTCCACCCGCGCCTGCATCTCGCCGCGTCGGCTGATCACTTTCACCACGCTGCCGCGCCGCGCGTTGAGTTTGCGCGCGTCCTCGGGGTGCATGTAGACGAGCGCATCGGGCACCGCACGGTGCTGTTCGTCGACCCGCTGGGTCATGCTGCCGGTGTGCCAGTGTTCCAGCACGCGGCCGGTGCTGAGCCAGAACGGATAGTCGGCGTCGGGCACCTCGGCCGGTACCTCGTAGGGCAGGGCGAAGATGATCGCCTTCTTGTCCGGGTAGCCGTAGAACTGCACGCCGCTGCCTTTCTCGACGTAGGGATCGTGGCCTTCGCGATAGCGCCAGCGGGTTTCCTTGCCGTCGACCACCGGCCAGCGCAGGCCACGTTCCTCGTGATAGGTCTCGAACGGCGCCAGGTCATGACCGTGGCCGCGACCGAACTCGGCGTACTCCTCGAACAGGCCTTTCTGCAGGTAGAAGCCGAACGCCTCGGCCTCGCGGTTGCGAAAGCCCTCGGCGATATCGGCGGCGGGGAAGCGGTCGACCTTGCCGTTCTTGAACAGCACGTCGAACAGCGTCTTGCCCTTGAGTTCCGGTGCCTTGGCCAGCAGTTCTGCGGGCCAGACCTCGTCGACGCTGAAGCGCTTGGAGAATTCCACCAGCTGCCAGAGGTCCGAGCGCGCCTCGCCGGGCGCATCCACCAGCTGATGCCAGAACTGCGTGCGGCGCTCGGCGTTGCCGTAGGCGCCTTCCTTCTCCACCCACATGGCGCTCGGCAGGATCAGGTCGGCGGCCTGCGCCGAGACGGTCGGGTAGACGTCGGAGACGATGACGAAGGTCTCGGGATTGCGCCAGCCCGGCAGGGTTTCCTGCATCAGGTTGGGGCCGGCCTGGATGTTGTTGGTGACCTGCGTCCAGTACACCTTGAGCTTGCCGTCCTTGAGCATGCGGCTTTGCTCGACGGCGTGGAAGCCGGGCTTTTCCTGGATGGTGCCGTCGGGCAGCTTCCAGATCTTCTCGGCGGTGGCGCGGTGCTTCGGGTTGGTCACCGCCATGTCCGCCGGCAGGCGATGGGAGAAGGTGCCGACCTCGCGCGCGGTGCCGCAAGCCGAAGGCTGGCCGGTGAGCGAGAAGGGGCTGTTGCCCGGCTCGCTGATCTTCCCGGTGAGCAGGTGGATGTTGTAGATCATGTTGTTCGCCCAGACACCGCGGGTGTGCTGGTTGAAGCCCATGGTCTAGAACGACATGACCTTGGTCTTCGGGTCGGCGT
>JAEYOB010000403.1 GCA_023412175.1 Pseudomonadota bacterium
CGATGCGCGCACCACCCGGCATCCCGGCTATGCGATCAGTCAACGCTGCCGTAAGCGCATCGAGGAGGTGTTCGGCTGGGTCAAGGCGGTGGCCGGTCATGCGAAGAGCCGCTTCCGCGGCACCGCCCGGGTGGGCTGGGCCTTCACCTTTGCCACGGCGGCTTACAACCTGATCAGCCTGCCCAAGCTGCTGAAGGTGATGCCATGACGGCGGCCCGACGTTGCAAGGTGCTCGGCAAATGGCGCCTCACCGAATCCGACCAGTGGGACCGCGACTATCTCGATCTGGTCGAGCCGGCCTACATCCGCTTCGACGAGAACGGACGCGGTGAGATGGTGTTCGGCGCCCTTCAAGCCGGTCTGGAGTGCGAGACCGGCGTCAGCATCATCTTCTTCGATTTCGAGGGGAGCGATGAAATGACGCCCATCCGCGGCACCGGAACAGCCGAATTGGCCGAGGATGGGAGCCTTGAGGTTGAAATCAGCATCCACCACGGCGACGAGATCCAGATCAAGGCTCAGCGCTGGTAGTTTTTCAGCAGCCTGCTAGACGGTGATGAACCAGTCGGCGCTTACCTGATCCTTGCTGACACCGGCCAATGTGACGCTGTCTTCGGTGGAGAAGACGATCACCGCATTCCCGGCGCCATCCTGGTCCACCGTGTACCCGGAGTGGCCGACCTGGACGATGCGTTCGCCGGCTGCGATATCGAAATCGGCGATAACATCCTTGCCGCCGCCGATCCCAAAGAAGAAGCGATCGATGCCGACGCCACCGAACAGAGTGTCGTTCCCCATGTCGCCCGAAAGCAGGTCATCGCCGAGCTCTCCCCACAGCACGTCGTTGCCCTGGCCGCCGTGAACGGTGTCGTTGCCCTGGCCGCCATGCACTTCGTCGTTGCCGAGGTTCCCGTTGACTAGGTCATTGCCCATGTTGCCGTTGAGGTAGTCGTCGTCCTGTCCACCCAGGACGATGTCGTCGCCGCGGCCGCCGAACAGGGTATCGGCGCCTTGGTTGCCGTTCATGGTGTCGTTGCCCTGGTTGCCGTAGAGCAGATCCGCGCCCATCTGCCCGTACAAGGTGTCGTTGCCGCCGCCGCCGTAGGCGATGTCGTTGCCCTCTCCGGCGTTGATGTCCTGGTCCGCGGCGTCTCCGGCGATCACGTCGTCGGTGGCGCCGGAGTAGACGTGCGAATGGCCGAGGAGCGCCGCATAGCCCACCGCCAGACGCGCGTACGGATGCTGCACGCTGCGCGCGTCGATGATCGTCGCTTCGTTGGTGCTGAGCGAAGCCACGCTGGTCGGCTCGTCCGCCGCCGCTCCGCTGGGCGGGGGGACGAGGGTGCGCATGGACATGGCGGTACCCTGCGGCAGGCGATTGTTCAGGTCGTCGAGTGCCTGTACGAGCGCACCGTGGTCGGCCGGGTCCACGCCGAGGTTGTTCAGTGTCGCGATTAGTGCATCCGTGTTGGCGTTGGCCATGATTCCTCCCCAGTCGATAAGATGAAGTGCTGGGATGGTAAGTTAGAGGCGCCCGCGACGAACAACAGGTATCGGATGGATGCGCCTGCCCTATTAAGAATATCTCGGATGTTGTGATGTGTGCGGGGTGGAGATCGATAGGGACTGGTTGCGTATGATGAGGATATTTAGGGCAATACGATCGGATCGCTCAAGGTGGCGCCCGGAGTATCTCCAGGAGAGACGCGCGCCGTTTGATGACGTATGAGGGGAATTGGCGGAGGGGTGTCCGCCACAATGAATAATTTCCCATTAAATATCAATGTATTATTGTTGTGACTGGTCAAACACCCATCATAGAACCCATCATAAAGTGCAAGACTGAGAGGGACTCAGACGGACATCGGCTTGCAAAAGCCATCCCAACAGCTTTCTGACCACTTGACCTGCCCCCACATGGGACACCAGAGACTATGTTAGCCAAACACCGCCCGACGGCTCCTGTCCAGCCCGGCGGAGCGTAGCGGAGCCGGGCTGGACAGGAACCGGCACCACTGCGGCCGGCGCCGGTGGGCGGTAGCCGAGCGCGCTGTGCGGACGCACGGTGTTGTAGGCGACGCGCCAGCGCTCGATGAGCACCTGGGCCTCGTGCAACGTGTAGAAGATCTCGCGGGCGAGCAGCTCGTCGCGCAGTTTGCCGTTGAAGCTCTCGTTGTAGCCGTTCTCCCACGGGCTGCCCGGCTCGATGAACAGCGTCTTCACCCCGACCTGCTCCAACCACTCGCGCACCGCCGTGGCGGCGAATTCCGGCCCGTTGTCGGAGTGGATGAAGTCCGGTGGACCACGTTCGACGAACAGCTCGGCCAGCCGATGCAGCACGTCGTCCGAGGTGAGCTGGCGAGCGACGTCGATGGCCAAGCACTCGCGGGAGAACTCGTCGATGATGGTCAACATGCGGAAGCGCGCGCTGGAGGTGCTGGAGCACATCCTACGCCGCATCGAGCGCGGCGAGATCTCCGCCCTGGAGGCCATCGACAGCCTGCTCGGCGAGGAGCTGACGCTGCGGGAGGGCGGCGGGTGAAGAGCGCGCTGAAGATGGGGCGGCTGCTCAACATCAAGACGCTGGCCGGTTTCGACTTCTCCTTCCAGCCCTCACTCGACCGCGACCGCATCCTGGCGCTGGCGCAGCTCGACTTCGTGGAGCGCCACGAGGTGGTGCATTTCCTCGGCCAGCCCGGCTGCGGCAAGACGCACCTGGCGCTCGCCCTGGGCGTCGAGGCGGTGAAGGCCGGGCGTTCGGTGTACTTCGCCACGCTGGCCGACATCGTCGGCTCGCTGGCCAAGGCGGAACGCGAGGGGACGCTGCGCGAGCGACTGCGCTTCCTGTGCCGGCCGCAGTTGCTGATCGTCGACGAGATCGGCTACCTGCCGGTCATCCCCGGCGGCGGCAACCTGTTCTTTCAGCTCGTGAATGCCCGGTACGAGCGCGGCGCCATGATCCTGACGTCCAACCGCGGCTTTTCCGAATGGGGCGACGTCTTCGGCGGCACCGTGGTGGCCACGGCGCTGCTGGACCGGCTGCTCCACCACGCCATCGTGGTCCAGATCGAAGGCGCCAGCTACCGCCTGCGTCGTCATGCCGAACTGATCCCGGAAAACACCCGCGCCCGGCCGATCAGCGCCCCTCCACCGCCGCCGCGGCGTCGCGGCCGGCCACCGAAAGTTAGCCCGGATCATTCATCAGAGTTGGCGCAAGGGGCGGCGGGCGTGAGGTTAAGCCGCTGAATTCGTGTATGATTCTGGTGCTGAAACAGTCTCACCACGGATCAACGGAGTTCACGCCCGCCATGGCCGAGAGTACCGGGGTTCTGCCCGGCTTGTCACCGGTTGCCGGCAAGCCGGTACACGCCGCCTTCGATGGCGGCCGTCTCACCTCCGACGCCGGCGTTCTGCTGCTGGCGGAGATCGATCGGCGGCTCGGGATCTGCGAGCGCCTGGCGCGCTGCATCAAGGACCCGCGCGCTCCCGAACGCGTCCGGCACACGCTGGCGGAGATGATCCGCTTCCGCGCCCTGCTGATCGCCGCCGGGTACCCGGACGCCAACGACTGTGACGCCCTGCGCAGCGATCCGGCCTTCAAGATGGCGGTCGGCCGGCTGCCGGAGAGCGGAGGCGACCTCTGCTCGCAGCCGACCATCAGCCGACTGGAGAACCTACCCGGTCCGGTGGCGCTCAAACGCATGATGGCGGCCATGGTGGACCTGTTCTGCGACAGCTTCCCCACGGTGCCGCGGCGCATCGTGCTGGACATCGACGACACCGAGGACCGCGTCCACGGCGCCCAGCAGCTCTCGCTGTTCCACGCCCATTACGACGGGCGCTGCTTCCTGCCGATGCACATCTACGAGGCGACGACGGGCAAGCCGGTCGCCATCATCCTGCGCCCCGGCAAGACGCCGGACGGCGCCGAGGTGGCGCTGGTGCTGCGCCACGTCGTGCGCGCCTTCCGCGCCCGCTGGCCGCGCGTCGATATGCTGGTGCGCGGCGACAGCCATTATGGCCGCCACGAGGCGATGAGCTGGGGCGAGCGCAACCACGTCGGCTATGGCTTCGGCCTGGGCGGCAACACGGGCCTGCTCGGGCGCGTCACCGACCTGGCCGAGGACGCCGCGATGGGCCGGCTTGCCGGGGAGGCGGACAAGGTTCGGCGCTTCGGCGAGTTCCGCTACGCCGCCCGCACCTGGAAGGTCGAACGCCGGGTCATCGCCCGGATCGAGGCGTCGGCCCAGGGCACCGATACCCGGTTCATCGTCACCAACCTGACCGGCACGGCCAAGGCGCTGTACGAGACCATCTACTGCGCGCGCGGGCAGATGGAGAACTGATCAAGGC
>JAEYOB010000410.1 GCA_023412175.1 Pseudomonadota bacterium
TGATCGACATCACGCTGGGCGAAAGCGCCACCGGCGTGAAGAACGTCACCATCAACGAGCCTTACTTCCAGGGGCATTTCCCGTCCCGCCCCGTCATGCCGGGCGTGCTGATCATCGAGGCGATGGCTCAGACCTCGGCCGTGCTGGTGGTCGCCACGCTGGGCAAGGAGTCCGAGGGCAAGCTGGTCTATTTCATGACGGTGGACGAGGCGCGCTTCCGCAAGCCGGTGACGCCGGGCGACACCGTGCACATCCATGTCTCCAAGCAACGCAACCGCGGGAACGTGTGGAAGTTCAAGGGTGAGGCCAAGGTAAACGGCGTGCTGGTCGCCGAGGCCATCTATTCCGCAATGATCCTGGACGAGAAATGACCGTCTCGATCCACCCCGCCGCCGTCGTCGATCCGGCGGCCAAGCTCGGCGAGGGCGTGTCTATCGGACCGTTCTGCGTCGTCGGCCCGCACGTGGAACTCGGCGACCGCGTGCGCCTGCATTCCCACGTCGTGGTCGAGGGGCGCACCAAGGTCGGCGAGGGGACGGAGATCTTCCCCTTCGCCTCCATCGGCCACCAGCCGCAGGATCTGAAGTACCACGGTGAGCCGTCCGAGCTGATCATCGGCGCGTTCAACAAGATCCGTGAGAACGTCACCATGAACCCCGGTACCGAGGGCGGCGGCATGCTGACCCGCGTCGGCGACCGCGGGCTGTTCATGATGGGTGCGCACGTGGCGCACGACTGCATCGTCGGCAACCACGTGATCCTTGCCAACAACGCCACGCTGGCGGGCCACGTGCACGTGGGCGACCACGCCATCCTGGGCGGCCTGTCGGCGGTGCACCAGTTCGTCCGCATCGGCGCGCACGCCATGATCGGCGGGATGTCCGGCGTCGAGAACGACGTGATTCCCTATGGGCTCGTCATGGGCGAGCGGGCGCGTCTGGCCGGCCTCAACCTGGTGGGCCTGGAGCGCCGTGGCTTTGCCAAGGAACAGGTCCGCGCGTTGCGGGCCGCCTACAAGATGCTGTTTGCTTCGGCTGGCGACACCTTCGCCGCCCGTCTGGAAGAGGTGGTCAGGGAGTACGAGGGCGACGCGCTGGTGAAGGAGATCCTCGACTTCATCCGCGTCAAGACGTCCCGTCCGCTCCTGCAGCCGCGCATGGAGAATGGCGCCTAAGCTCGGCATCCTCGCCGGCGGCGGGGAGATACCGGCCCGCCTCGCCACCGCTGTGCGCGGTGCCGGACGCGAGGTGTTCATCGTCGCTTTCGAAGGCCAGACCGACCCCGCCACCGTCGAGGGCGTGCCGCACCTGTGGAGCCGCCTGGGTGCGGCGGGCAGCATCATCGACCGGCTGCGCGCCGAGGGGGTCGGCGATCTCGTGTTCGCCGGCCCGGTCCGCCGTCCCTCATTCGCCGAACTGATGCCCGACTGGCGGACCACGCGCTTCTTCATGCGCGTCGGCACCCGCGCGCTGGGCGACGACGGGCTGCTGCGCGCCGTGGCGCACGAGCTGGAGGACGAGGGGTTCCGCGTCGTCGGCCTGCACGATTTCCTGGGGGAGTTGCTCACCGTGCCCGGCCCTGCCGGCTGCCGTCTGCCCGACGAACAGGCGCAGGCCGACATCGCCCGCGGCGTCGAGGTGGCGCTCGGCCTCGGCCGGCTGGATGTCGGCCAGGGCTGCGTGGTGCAGCAGGGTATCGTGCTGGCGGTCGAGGCCATCGAGGGGACCGATGCCATGCTGGAGCGCGCCGGTGCGCTGCGCCGGCCGGGCGGCGGCGGCGTCCTGGTGAAGGTGCGCAAACCGCAGCAGGACGGCCGGCTCGACCTGCCGACCATCGGCACCACCACCGTGGAGAAGGCCGCGGCGGCGGGCCTTGCCGGCATCGCCGTGCAGGCGGGAGGCAGCCTGACGGTGGATCGCGCCGCCGTGGGCGCCCTGGCCGACCGTCTCGGCCTGTTCGTCGTGGGGATTGAGGTTTCAGAATGACCGACAGCCCGTTGCTGTTCCTGATCGCCGGGGAGCCCTCCGGCGACGTGCTTGGCGCGCGGCTGATGGCGGCGCTGAAACGGCTGACCGGCGGCAGGGTGCGCTTTGCCGGCATCGGCGGCGAGCGCATGGCGGCCGAGGGGCTGGAGTCGCTGGTTCCCCAGGCGGAGCTGGCGCTGTTCGGCGTCTTCGAGCTGCTGCCGCATCTGCCCAACCTGCTGCGCCGCATGGACCAGACGGTCGCGGAAATCGTGCGCTTGAAGCCGGACGCCGTGATCGGCATCGACTCGCCCGGCTTTACCGTGCGGGTCGCCAAGCGGGTGCGCGCCGCGGCGCCGGCGATCCCGCTGATCCACTATGTGGCGCCCACGGTATGGGCCTGGAAGCCGAAGCGGGCGAAGAAGTACGCCGCCATCTACGACCATCTGCTGGTGCTGCTGCCGTTCGAACCGCCCTATTTTGAGCGGGAGGGGCTCCCCTGCACCTTCGTCGGCCATTCGATCGTCGAGAGCGGGGCCGGCAAGGGCGATGGCGCCGCGTTCCGCGTGCGGCACGGCATCAGTCCGGCCAAGCGCGTGCTGGCGGTGCTGCCCGGCAGCCGGCGCAGCGAGGTCAGCCGCCTGCTGCCGGTGTTCCGCGAGACGGTGGAGCGGCTGCTGCCGACGCACCCCAATCTCGTGGTCGTGGTGCCGACGGTGGCGACGGTGCGCGGGACGGTGAGCGCGGCGGTGGCCGGGTGGCCGGTGCAGACCATCATCGTGGAAGGGGACGGTGAGAAGTACGACGCCTTCGCGGCGGCGGAGGCGGCCTTGGCGGCGTCTGGCACGGTGGCGCTCGAACTGGCGCTGTCCGGTCTGCCGGCGGTGATCGCCTATCGCCTCAGCCGGCTGACGGTGGCGCTGTACCGGCGCTTCATCAAGGTAAAGTACGTCAGTCTGGTGAACCTCATGCTCGACCGCATGCTGGTGCCGGAATTGCTGCAGGAGGACTGCCGGGCCGACAAGCTGGCGGCCGAGGTCGGCCGCCTGCTCGACGATCCGGCGGCGCGGCGCGAGCAGATCGAAGGGGTTGCCGAGGTGGCGCGCTGGCTGGGCGCCGGCGCCGAAGCCCCGCCCAGCGAGCGGGCCGCCCATGCCGTTCTGGATGTGGTCGCCAAGGGCGTGCGTCCCAGATAATGAAAGCCGACAAACGGGAGAGGATTCCATGAGCCAGTACCGGCTGCTGCACACGATGCTGCGCGTGTTTGACCTGAACAAGTCGCTGGATTTCTACACGCGGCTGCTGGGCATGACGCTGCTGCGCAAGAGCGATTACGAGGGCGGGCGCTTCACCCTCGCCTTCGTCGGCTACGGCGACGAGAGCGACACCGCGGTCCTTGAGCTGACCCACAACTGGGACCAGGCCGAGCCCTACACCATCGGCAGCGGCTACGGCCACATCGCCATCGGCGTGCCGGACATCTACGGCACCTGCGAAAAGCTGCGCGCCGAGGGCGCAAAAATCACCCGCGAGCCCGGCCCGATGAAGCATGGCAACACCGTCATCGCCTTCATCGAGGATCCGGACGGCTACAAGGTCGAACTGATCGAGCGGAAGTGAACGCGCGTCACCGGCAATGACCGACCTCGCCGTTGAACAGGGCCCGTCGCCGTGGCGGCGGGCCTTCGTGCTGAGCCTTCCCATCCTCGCGGGCTACGTGCCGATCGGCATCGCGTTCGGCGTGTTGTGGGTGCAGCAGGGGCTCGCCCCCCTGGGCGCGCCCCTGCTCGGCATCATCGTGTACGCGGGGGCGTCGCAGTTCATGGCCGCCGGCATGCTGGCGGCGGGGCAGGGGCCGCTGGAGGTCGCGCTGGCCACCCTGGTCCTGAACGCCCGCCACGCGGTCTACGGCTTGGCCTTCCTGGAACGTCTGCCGGGGTGGGGCGCGGCCAAGGCCTACTTTGCCTTCGCGCTGACCGATGAAACCTACGCGGTTCTGACGGCGCGCCCGTCGGAGGAACGGGACGACCGCCTGCTGTGGCGCGTCGCCCTGCTGAATCAGACCTACTGGGTGGCCGGTTGCGCCATCGGCGCCGTTGCCGGCGGGCTGGTTTCCGGCGGCACGCGCGGGCTGGATTTCGCGCTGACTGCACTGTTCATCGTCCTGCTGCTGGAACAGGTGCGGACCCTGCGCAAGGGGCTGGCGGCGGCCGTCGGCGGAGCCGTGGCGCTGGTGGGCGTGCTGGCGTTCGGCACCGCCAACACGCTGTTGCCGATGTTGGCGGTGGCGTTGGCGGCCGTGGCCCTGGTGGACCGTCGGAGCCGGGCATGGTGAGCGAGAGCATCGTGGTGACGGCCGTGCTGATGGGTGTGGCGACGGCGGGCGTGCGCTTTCTGCCGTTCTTTCTTGGCGATCGGCTGAGCAACCCGGACCTCCGCCGGCTGTTCGCCGAAATGTTCCCGCCGGCGGTGCTGGCGGTGCTGATCGCCTACATCGCAATGGGGGGCGAAGCGTCGGCGACGGTCCAACTGGCCCAGGCGGCCGGCGCCGCGGTCACCGTGGCGGCGCATCTGGCCTTCCGTAACCTGCTGGTCTCGGTGGGGTCGGGGACGACGGTCTGCATGCTGATCCAGAACCTCTGGGTGGGCTGATCCGGCTTCAGAACTGCCGGTAGAAGATCACCGTCGCGTGGTGGCTGCCGTCCACCTCGCGGGTGTAGCCGGGGATGGTTCCGGCCATGGCCCACCCGGCCGACTGGTAGAGCGGCATGCCCTCCCGGCCGTCCAGCGTGTCCAGGATCAGCAGGGTCCGGCCGAGGGAACGCGCCTTCTCTTCGACAGCGGCGAGCAGGCGGCGGCCGAAACCGCGCCGGCGGTGCACGGAATGGACCAGCAGCTTCTGCACCTCGGCACGGTGCGGGCCGTTCTGCCTCGGGCAAAGCGCCAACTGCACGGTGCCGGCGAGCGTGCCGTCCTCCATTTCGGCGACCAGCAGGACGACGGCGCCGCTCTCCACCTGGGCGGCCATGCCGGACCAGTAGGCGTCGTTGTCGCTCCGGGACAGGGGAGGGTGGAAGCCCACCGAGGCGCCATCGTTCACGCTGTCTTCGAGGAGATCCTTGAGGCCGGCGAGCACCCGGCGGTCGTCCAGGCTGTAGATCCGGGTGATGGTCAAGGTGGTCATGGCGGTCGCCCCAATCGTTCGCTTTCGCTCGGACACAGCCAGAGCGTGCTGCCGCGGGCTGCGCCGCGCAATTGACTTCGAAGGGTATCGGTGTGAGGAATCCTCACATCGACAACCCCTTCGATCCATGCCTCGCCTTCCCTTCACCGCACTCGCCGCGTTCGAGGCCGCCGCCCGTCATGGGAGCATGACGCGCGCGGCCGATGAACTCGGCCTCACGCACGGCGCGATCAGCCGCCAAGTCGGCGATCTGGAAAAGCGGGTCGGCGTCCTGCTCTTCGAACGCACGCCCAGGGGGCTGGTTTTGACCGGTGCCGGGCGCGACCTCGCTCGCGCCTGCACTGCCGGTTTCGGGCGGGTGAACGAGAGCTGGGAGCGTGTCGCCAGCGGCGGTCCGCAACGGCTCCGCATCGCCGCACCCGGCGCCTGGGCGGCGCTGTGGCTGACTCCAAGGCTCGGGCGTTTCCTGGCTGGCTGGCCGGATCTGCGCCTGGACATCGAATCCGGCAACCTCGACCGCCCGGCGGAGGCCGAGGCCGGCTGGGCGGTCATCCGCTACGTGCGGGGCGGCGACGGCATGCCCGACGGGACTCCCCTGTCGGAGGAGCCGCTGTTTCCGGTCTGCGCGCCAAGCCTGCGTGACACCCTCCGCGTTCCAACCGACCTTGCACGGCACACGCTGCTGCACTTCCGCGATTCCCCGGATTGGAGCCTCTGGCGCGCGGCGACGGGAGTTTCGGGCATCGATACGGCGCGCGGCATCAGTTTCTCCGATTCCGTGATGGTGATGCAGGCGGCGAAGGATGGGGCGGGCGTCGCGTTGGGCCGGCCGACGCTGGTTCTGGACGCGCTCGAAAGCGGCCGGCTGGTATGTCCGTTCGGCCCCATCG
>JAEYOB010000495.1 GCA_023412175.1 Pseudomonadota bacterium
TGTATAACCCACAGCATACAACCCCTCCACCCGCGCGCCAAACCGGCGCGCGATCCGAAAGGCCCCGTCGACGCCGGCGTCCATGCCGCAGCCATCGGTCGACAGTGGAACGAGGATCTTGCGATACATGGACGCCTCCACAGGCAGGAGAAGTCGTTGCGGGATTCGAGTAAGCATCCCGGAACGCCTCGGACATCGCCTTAATCCCTGTTAAGTTCGACGAGCGCCGTTCGGACATGGGCAAGCCGACGCGGAAGGCCCCTATGAGCCGGCACGCGCTGTGATACGGATACCGTCAGCAACGCGGTCGCTGGGATGCAGGACAATCCGCTCGCCGGCGTCCAAGGCTCCGCGGATCTCGGCCTCGGTGTCGTTGGTCCAGCCGAGCGTGACCTGCCGCCGCTCCGCCCTGCCCTGCGCCTCGACGAACACCGCCCACTGACCGCCGTCGCGGAACAGGGCTCCGATGGGCACCTTCAGCACGTCCGCTCCCTGCCAGACCACGATCCGCACCTCGACCCGGTAGCCGTGCCCCAGCGCCGCCCAGCGCTCATGGTCGTCGGTGAAGTCGACGAGCACGTTGACCCGCTGCTCCTCGATGCCCAGCGCGGACACCTTGGTGAAGCCGTACGGCTCGATGCGGCGCACCCGGCCGGCGAGCACCCGGCCGCCACCCCATTGCTCGATGCGCGCCGGCGCCCCTTCACTGATGCGCACCGCCTCGGTGGAGAGCAACTGGACGAGGATTTCCAGGTCGCGGATGTCGCCGATCTCGGCGATCGGGGTGCCGGCGGCGACCACACCCTCGCTCTGCGTCACCACCCGCAGGATGCGGCCGCCGGCCGGGGCGCGCACGGTGACGCAGCACGTGGCACTGGCGGTGGACATGGCGGAGGAGGACAGGACCGGGGCTGCGGAAGGATCGATCAGTGCGGCGCGCGCCGTTGCGACCTGATGCTGGCGCACACGGCGGTCGGCCTCTGCGGTGGCGAGCGCCGCTTCACGTGTTTTGACCTCCAGGACCGCAAGGTCCAGAGCCCGCGGCGACACCGTCTTCAACTGCGCCAGCGTGCGCGCCCGGTCGAGGTCGGCGACGGCGAAGTCCAGCTCGGCACGCGCCTTCGACACCTCGGCGTCGGCCAGCGCCAGCGCGGCGTTCGCTGCCTCGAGGAGCGCCTCGGCCTGGGTGCGCGAGCGCAGGTCGAGGAAGGACGGGTCGCTGGGAAGGATGGTGGCGATGGACGTCTCACCTTCGGCGACCGGATCGCCGGCGCGCACCGCCACGCGCAGGATCCGCCCGGCCACCGGGGTCGAGACGACGAACAGGTCGCGCACCCGCGTCCAGCTCTCCTCGTCCACCGTCACCATCATGGCGCCGCGGCCGACCGTGGCGAGATCGACGGGCACCGGCTGCGGGCGAAACGCGTAGGCCAACCCGAGCGCCAGCGGCAGCCCGATGGCCAGGACCACGAGGATGCGGCGCATACGGGGACTCATGGCGGCTCGCATGGCGCTACTCCCTCGTCTTCAGCACGGCGATGAGGTCGAGGCGGCTGACCCGCCAGCCGACGGCAGCGCCGGACACGACCGCGGCCAGCAGGACGACCAGCGCCGCAACGCCGTAGGTGCTGTCCTCGATCACCAGGGGAACGCGGAACAGCTCGCTGTCCAGCCCCGCCGCGATGACGCTCGCCAGCCCGTACCCCAGAAGGCATCCGAGCGGCAGCGCCAGGGCGGTCAGAACCGTCAGTTCGCCGAGCAGGATATACGCCACCTCGCCGCGGGTGAACCCGAGGACGCGCAGGCTCGCCAGCTCCCGGCCGCGCTCGGACAGCGTGATGCGGGCGCTGTTGTAGAGAACCCCGAAGGCGATCAGGCCCCCGAACGCCACGTAGAAGGACAGCACGATGCTCATGGTCTCCGCCACCGTGGCGCGGAACGCCCCGACCAAGGCGGCGCGCAGCGTGATGCCGGCCACCATCGGCAGTTCCTTCAGACGCCGGAACAGCGCGTCGGTCCGCTCCTCGTCGATCTGCAGGTGGGCGCCGGACACCACCGGCCCCTCCCCCATCAGCCGGTTGAGCGCCGCGCGGTCCATGTAGGCCTCGGCGCCGATGTACTCCTCGACGACGATGGCGACCGGCACAACGGCGGTGCGGCGCCTGCCCTCCAGGACCTCGACGGTGACGTGGTCGCCCGGGCGCACCGCCAGCAGCGACGCCAGCTTGGACGACAGCACCAGCCCCGCCGGCGGCAGAGCCACCGGGCGCAGGTCGACGTCCAGCACGCGACTCAACGTGGCGTCCTGTTTCAGGCCCTGGATCGCCGCGCGGCGGCTGAGATGGCCGGCGCGCAGGCGCACCGATGCGTTGCGCACCCCCTCCGCCCGGCGGACGCCGGGCAACCGGACGACCTCGGCCAGGATGGCCTCCTGCCGGGCCTCGGTGAAGGTGATCGTGGCGTCCTGCCGGTGGGTGCGGAAGAACTGCACATCGATCATCGTCTCGATGGAATCGAAGCTGAACAGCGAGGCGACCAGCAGCGCCACGGCCGCCGCGATGCCCAGCGTGGTGAGCGCCGAACGCGCCGGCCAGCGCACGATGTGGCGGACCACCATCCGCGTCGGCCCGTCAACCGCCCGTCCCAGCGCGCTGCGCGACAGGGCGTTGCGGCGATAGCTCACCGGGGGTGCCCGGCCCAAGGGCACCGCGGGGG
>JAEYOB010000552.1 GCA_023412175.1 Pseudomonadota bacterium
GCGGGTGTAGGGGGCGACACGATGATCGGTGTCGGCGGCCGGGGGGCGGAGAACAGCTTGGCCATGCGGAGGCTCCCGGTGGAGGTGCGTGCGAAGGGGAAAGGTCAGGCGCAGGACCGCGTCAGGCGGCGGTAAAGCTGCCACGGGGTCAGGACGAAGGGGGCGTGCAGGCCGAGCACCCGCTTGACCGCCTCCACGCAGGTGAAGGGCCCCCAGGGGGCCGGCCGGGCGAGGCTGCGGCGCAGGCGCGCCGGCACCACGGTCAGGCCGTGGCCGCCGAACCAGCCCGGCAAATCGTAGCCGGCGGCGAGGTCCAGCACCGCCACGTCGGTGAAGGGGGCCAGCGGATCGACCACCACCCAGTGGCGGCCGTCGTTCAACGCCACGAAGCAGTGACGGAAGCCGGGACGCAGCGCGCGCAGCCACCACAGCTCGGCGTCGCCGCAGAAGACGACCCAGGCGCGGGCCGGGACGGCGGAGGCGGCGACGCCGCTCATTGCACGATGCCCTTGTCGCGCAGCACCGTGCCGATGTGGTCGAACGCCTCGCGCCACAGCACGCTGGCCCGCTGCTCGCGGAACCGGTCGGGATCGGGCGGCATGGAGCGGCGGCCGTAATGGACCAGAACGTGCAGATGGTCGCGTGCCAGCCGGCGCTGGCGGTACAGCCGGTCCACCGCACGCATCACGTCGAGCGGCTCGCACGGACGCGGGACGAGGCCGAGGCCGGCGCCGCAACGCGCGCCCTCCGCCCGCGCCTCCTGCGCCCGGACCGACCAGAACCAGGCCTCCTCGGCGCTGCCGAAGGGAACGCCGGGCACATCGCCGGTGCGGGGAGCGTAAATGCGCTCGCGGGCCATGATGAACTCCTCGAATTGCACGCTGCGACTGCCGCTGCGGGTCCGGGTTCGCCACACCCGAGCGCCCCGCCCTGCGGCTCGCGGCGCAGTGGAACGTGTGTTCCCGTTATGTTCGGTTTATATTCCTGTGTCAAGGGGAATATGAATATGATCCTAGGGACGGAAAGGCCCGTTTGTGAGACTATGGTCCCATGCTGAAGCATTCGGATATCTGGCGGGCGATCGACCGGCTGGCGGCTCAGAATGGGCTGTCGGCATCGGGGCTGGCGCGCCGCGCCGGCCTGGACCCGACCACGTTCAACAAGAGCAAGCGGACCACCGGAGACGGCAAGCTGCGCTGGCCGTCCACCGAGAGCATCGCCAAGGTGCTGGAGGCGACGAGCGCCTCGCTGGGCGAGTTCGTCAGCCTGATCGGCGAGACATCCGGGCCGGGTTCGGTGCAGCGCGTGCCGGTCATCGGCTATGCCCAGGCCGGCAACGCCGGCTATTTCGACGATGCCGGGTATCCCGTGGGCACCGGGTGGGACGAGCTGCTGTTCCCCAGCCTGGGCGATCCGCACGCCTACGCGCTGGAGGTGTCGGGCGAAAGCATGGAGCCGGTGTATCGCGACGGCGACACCGTGATCGTCTCCCCCGCCGCGCAGATCCGCCGCGGCGACCGCGTGGTGGTGCGCACAAAGGGCGGCGAGGTGATGGCCAAGCAGCTGGTGCGCGAAAGCGCCACCCGGATCGAGCTGATGTCCATCAACCGCGCCCACCCGGACCGTTCGATTCCGCGCAACGAGGTGGCCTGGATGGCGCGCATCGTGTGGGCGAGCCAGTAAAGTCGTCCTAGGATATTTTTCCTTTGCAAGCACGCACGCGTGCGTCTACAGTTGCACGCATGGCGCGCGTCTTCCCCGTTCCCGACACCATTGACGACCTCGATCGCCGCCATGACGGCCCGCATCCGGCGCACGCCGCCCGCGTCGCGCTTCTGGGCGGCCGCGCCAACGCCGACGCGATGGCGCACGATGCGATGCTGCGCCACCACCAGCGACTCGCCGCCGACGCCCGCCTGGGAGCGGCACGGCGGCGTTCCGCCCTTCCCGGCGATGCAGCGGCAGGGGATGCCTGGCTGGCGCGCCTGACGGCGGCGATTGCCCACCACCGGCATGCCGCGGAACGCTGAAATCAGCTGGTCACCGCGGGCGGCTTGGTCTTGGGCGCCTTCTCCGCCGCCCTGACCGCATGGCGGACCTTCGACTTGGAGAAGCCGGCCTTGCGCATGGCGGTCTTCAGCTCGTCCCAGGCGCCGCGGATCTCGGCGGCGAACGCCAGTGCCCTATCGTCCCGACCACCATCGTCCCCGGCAGCGGCGTCCCGATGGGTGCGGAAGTATTCCGCCGCCCTGCGCATCTGCTCGGGCAGGGTTTCGACCCCGGCGCGCACCGTCGCGTTGCGCTCGGTCTCCCGCCGGCCGTCGAGGTAGCGGGCGACCTCCTCCAGTTCCATGGCCGTGCAGGCCGCATGCAAGGCGTCGGTGACGGCCGGCGCCGCCTTGTCCAGCGTACCGAGCAGCTCGGAACGGCCGCGCTTCAGCGCCGGGTCGTACGTGGTGCGGATCACCTGGATCACCCGGCGGCGTTCGCGGAACTGCATGGCTGGCCCCCCTCAGGAATCCGCCATAGAGTGCCCGCAAGCAGGCCGCACACCAAGCCCGTTCTGCCAAAGCCCGTCAGCCGGTTCCCGCCCCAGCCGGTTCCGTTTCCCGCGTCGGGGCCGGCACCGTCTTCCGGTTGACCAGATTGATCCCAACCGCGACCAGGGCCAGCGCCGCCACCAATACCGGCGTGACCGGCTCGGACAGGAGCAGCCCGCCGGCCATCACCCCGAACAGCGGCGTCAGGAACGAGAACGACGACAGCCGCCCCGCCGGATAGCGGGTGATCAGCCAGAACCATATCAGAAAGCTGGCGAACGCCACGATCACCGTCTGGAAGAC
>JAEYOB010000571.1 GCA_023412175.1 Pseudomonadota bacterium
GTCCTTGGCGCCGGCCGCGCTGCGCAGCGCGTCATCGTGCCGGTCGTCGTCGGCCGCCTTGAATGCCTGCTTGTAGACGGCAAGATCCTGCTGCGTCAGCGCTGCGGCGGCGACCGGTGCGGCTGCGAGCATCAGGGATGCGCCAATGGCGGCGATGAAGGCCCTGGCGCTCTTGCCCGGCACCCGCGGGGCCGCTAAGGTGCGCGACGCTTTTTTAGTCGGATGGAGGTGGCTGGCATGTTCCACGGTTCGATCGTCGCGCTCTTGACCCCGTTCAAGGGCGGTAAAGTCGACGAGGCCGCCTTCCAGTCCTTCGTCGAATGGCAAGTGACCGAGGGCACGCACGGGCTGGTCCCCTGCGGCACCACCGGCGAGTCGCCGACGCTCTCCCACGAGGAGCACGACCGGGTGGTCGAGCTGTGCATCGAGGCGGCGGGTGGGCGCGTGCCCGTGATCGCCGGCACCGGCTCCAACTCGACCGAGGAGGCGATCCGCCTCACCCTTCATGCGAAGAAGGCGGGCGCGCAGGCCGCCCTGGTGGTCACTCCCTACTACAACAAGCCGACGCAAGAGGGTCTCTACCAGCATTTCAAAGCGATCCATGACTCGGCGGATTTGCCGATCATCATCTACAACATTCCGGGCCGCAGTGTCGTGGATATGTCGGTCGCGACGATGGCGCGGCTGGCCAAGCTGCCGAACATCGTCGGCGTCAAGGACGCGACCGCCGACCTTGCGCGGCCGTTGCGCACCCGCGTGGCGATCGGCCCGGATTTCTGCCAGCTCTCGGGCGAGGACGCCACGGTGACGGCGTTCCTGGCGCAGGGCGGCGTCGGCTGCATCTCGGTGACCGCCAACGTGGCGCCCCGCCTGTGCTCCGAGTTGCACAACGCCTGGCGCAAGGGCGATTACGCCACGGTGGAGCGGATCCGCGACCAGCTCATGCCGCTGCACGATTCCATGTTCGTGGAGACCTCGCCGGCCCCGGTGAAGTATGCTGCCAGCCTGCTGGGCAAGTGCACGGACGAGGTGCGCCTGCCGCTGGTGCCGGCGTCCGACGCCGCCCGCGAGACGGTTCGCGAGGCCATGAAGAAAGCCGGCGTTCTCTCCTGAACGCCGGTCATCTGATACCCGGAGGCTGATGTGGCTGCCCGTGAGGAAGCGCGGAAACTGGCGGCACAGAACCGCCGCGCCCGCTTCGATTACTTCATCGACGACACGCTCGAGGCCGGTCTGATGCTGACCGGCACCGAGGTGAAGTCCCTGCGCACGGGCAAGGCGAGCATCAGCGAGTCCTACGCCGGGATCTCGAAGGGCGAGCTTTTCCTATTCAACGCCCACATCCCGGAGTACCTGCAAGCCGGGCGCTGGCTCCAGCACGAGGTGCGGCGCCCGCGCAAGCTGCTGCTGCACCGGCGCGAGCTGGCGAAGCTGATGATGGCGCTCAAGACCAAGGGTGCCACCATCATCCCCATGTCGATCTACTTCAACGACCGCGGCATCGCCAAGGTCCAGCTCGGCATCGCCACCGGCAAGAAGCAGGTCGACAAGCGCCAGACTGAGAAGGAACGCTCCTGGCAGCGCGACAAGGCCCGTTTGATGCGGGACAAGGGGTGAGCAAGCGCCTTTCCCAGCGCGCCGATTCCCGCGAGGCGGAGATCGCCGCGGTCGGCGCCAAGACCCTTGAGGGCCGCGTGCCGGCCGATTGCCTGGTGTGCGGCGACGGTGACGGTGCCGTCGCCGCTGTGGTCGGCGGTATGGTCTGGAACCGCTACGCCTACGGCGGGCGCGCCGCGCAGCCCTGGCCGCCGGCAGGACCGTTCGCAGGCGCAGTGCTGCGCCAGCCGCGGGGCTGGGGTGCCTTCGCCATGACGCTGCACGCCGTCGCGGCACAGCTTCCGCCCGGTGGGCCGCTGTGGATCTATGGCGGCAACGACGAGGGCGTGACCTCCATCCCGAAGCATCTGGACGGCCTGTTCGCCGAACCCGAGACCCTGGCGATCAAGCGCCGCGCCCGTGTCCTGGAAATGCGGCGCACCGACGCTCCCGCACGCGGCGGTCTGGAAGACTGGCGCGAGGTGGTCCGCGTCGGCGATGCGGAGCTGCTCTCCTATCCCGGCCTGTTCGCGCACGGCCGGCTGGATCCCGGTACGGCGCTGCTACTGGATGTGCTCCCGAAGATCTGGGCGGACCAGTCGGTGCTGGATTTCGGTTGTGGCGCCGGAGTGATCGCTCATGCGGTGCGCCAGCGGGTGCCGGAGGTGCGCCTGACGCAGCTCGACATGGACAGCGTGGCGCTGCACGCTGCACGCCAGAACGTGCCGGACGCCGCGTGCGTGCTGAGCGACGGCTGGTCCGCGGTGCCGGCGAAGCGCGATTTCGACCTGATCCTCAGCAACCCCCCGCTGCACCGCGGGAAGGAAGAGGATTTCGGCGCGCTCGATGCCCTCGTGCGCGGGGCGAAGGACCGTTTGAAGCCACGCGGCGCGCTGATTGCGGTGGTGCAGCGTTCGGCCGGGGTCGGCAAGCTGTTCGCCGCGGCGTTGCGCAACACCGAGATGCTGGCCGAGACGCCGCAGTATCAGGTGTGGCGGGGAATGCCCTAATGACCTACGGAACCGGACGCAAGGCCGATGGGGTCACTCCCGTTGCCATGCGGACCCGCCGAGCAATATGTGAGCGTGAGCTGTAGCCGCAGGCCTTGGCGGCCTGCTGTGTGGACCGCCGGAATCGCTCGGAGTTGGGCCTGAAACGCTCACATGCCCTGACAGTTGCGGATCATCGCCGGATTGCCAGCGTAGCGCTGGGTGCAGCCCTGGTCGAGGGCCTGCTGGCTGCGGTTCTCACCGGCGACGCACTGGTTGTACTTGGTGGAATCGCGGCCGTGCAGCGCCCGGCAACCCTGCCGCAAGGCCAGACGCTGGCCAGGGCCGAGTTGCGCCCATGACAGGCCGTCCGAACCCGAAGCCGTGCTGGCGGCCGGACCGGCGGAGCCCGATGTGCCGGACGATTCGGGCGGACGGGCGGTTTCACATCCCGCCAAGACCAAGGCGAGGGACCCGGCCGCGAGGATCGGCATTTTCATGACGAGCGTCCCTCCCAGCGAAAATTCCGCGCAGTATTGCGGGATAATCGTTGGCAGGGACATCGTGCATCGGTCGTACGTCGCCTGGGCCTTCTCTTCCCCGGCCCGATGGGACGGGGTGTTATCTCTGCTTCAACAGGCGGGCGGCGTCGAGGGCGGTGTAGGTCAGAATGGCGTCCGATCCGGCGCGCTTGAACGCCGTCAGCGTCTCCATGA
>JAEYOB010000711.1 GCA_023412175.1 Pseudomonadota bacterium
GTGCAGCACCTTCAGGCCGGGGATCATCAGTTCCCAGAAGTCGAGGTTGTGGGCGTGCACCGCCGCCGCGCAGCCGAGCAGCCGCACCGCGTCGTCCGGTTCGAGCTTGGCAAGCGTCAGCGCCACCGCCGTGCGCACCAGATAGAGGAAGTCGCCCTGGGTGAAGGCCGCGGCCCCGCCGTCCAGCCCGGAATTGTAGTCGCCCAGCACGTCCTTGAGCGGCACGGCGAAGCGGGCGGTGAAGTGCCCGTCCTGGGCGCAGCGCATCTCCGGGTGGGCGTCGAGCATGGCGGCCATCGCCGCGAAGCCGGAATGCGGCGCGCCCACCACCAGCACCAGCGGCCGGGCGTACACCGCCTTCAGGCGGTCGTCGAGGAGGTCGAGGCGGTGCGGCATGGGGGCTCGTCTCCGGTGTATTGGTCATTCCCGCGTTTGCGGGGACGACGAATACACCGATTTCAGGTGACGAGGAACCGCCGCTCCGTCCCCTCCAGCACAAGGCAGGTCAGGTGGTGGGTGGCGAAGGCGCCGGTGTCGATGCCGATGCGATTGGCGCGCACCTCCGGTTCCGGGCAGATGGTGTGGCCGTGCACCACCATCTTGCCGTGGTCGGCGGTCGAGCGCAGGAAATCCTCGCGGATCCACAGCAGGTCGTTCTCGCGCTGGCGCTCCAGCGGCACGCCGGGGCGGATGCCGGCGTGGACGAACAGATAGTCGCCGATGGTCACGCTGGTCCGCAGGGAGTCCAGGAACGCCCGGTGCGCCGGCGGCAGCGCCCGGCGCAGCATCTCCTGGGCCTGCGCCATCTCCTCCGGCGGGGAGTCGGCGTGCGGCGGCGGCACGTGGTAGCTCGCCAGCGTCGCGGTGCCGCCGTAGGTCAGCCAGCTCGGGCCGATGCGGACATCCTCCAGGAAGTCCAGCATGGACGCCTCGTGGTTGCCCTTGAGGTGGATGGCGCCGAAGCCCGGCGGCGGCCCTTCGATCAGGCGCTCGATGACCCCGCGCGAGTGGGCGCCGCGGTCCACATAGTCGCCCAGGTAGACGATGTACTTGACGAGGTCCGGCGTCGGGGCGGCGTCGGCCTCGATCAGGTCGAGCATGCGGTCCAACAGGTCGAGGCGACCGTGCACGTCGCCGATCGCGTAGACGCGCAGGCCGCGCGGCACCGCCGCCGGAACCGGCTCCGTCCTATGCCACCGTGCGAAGCTGAACAAGACTCATCCCTCCGGAAACGACCTGTTGTAGGCGGTTTCTTCCCGCCACGCATCAGGTAGTTCGGAAGGAGCCGTTTGCGAGGGCGGCTCGACTGTTGCGGGTGCCGGCTCAACGCTCGGTGGATATCCGGTCGGGTATCCCCTCAGCCTTTCGAGGGGGGCGGTTTGTGCCATGGTGCTTGATGAACGGGGCTGTCCGTTGATAAGGAAGGCGGGCTTTCCCTTTCCTTCGACTGTGCGGATCAGGATCATGAACCAGCAGACGGCAGACAGGTAAGCCGCAACAACACCTTTCGTTGTTGCGGCCATCTGCCCCCGGTTCCACTTTGCAATACCCGTGAAACGGCAGATCACCGCCAAATGTCACTCATTTGAGCGGACGGTTTCGTCATGCCTTGTCCAAACCTCAGAACCCTCAGAACCTGGAATTATTCGCTCTGGGCGGCGCTGTCGCTGTTGGCGCCATTCAACATCCTGGCCTCGCTGGGCATGGATATCTATCTGCCGGTCGTGCCCGCGATGCCCGGCATCCTCGGCACCACGCCGGCCCTGGTGCACCTCACGCTCAGCCTCTACATGATCATGCTCGGCCTCGGCCAGATCGTCTTCGGCCCGCTGTCCGACCGGATCGGCCGCCGTCCCGTCCTGATCGGCGGGGGTCTCGCCTTTGCCGCCGCCTCGTTCCTTCTCGCGGCCCTGCGGCATCTTCGCGGCCGAACGGAGGCCGCGCACGCGACATAACAGGGCATTCGGCGGGAACGGTTCCTTCGGGCAGGGCCGTTCCCGTCCCGCAGCGTGCCGGATCTCTCCCTCCCGGTTCCTGTCGCCGACAGCTTGTGATTCCTTTCGCTACGCCCGTGCACTAGGGTGCGCCGACACGTGACGAGGATGACGATGACCGACGATCTGAAATGCCCCCAGTGCGCTTCCGAGCATGTTTATCAGGATGGCAGCCTGTGGGTGTGCCCGGAATGCGCGCATGAATGGAACCCCGAGGCCGCCGCGGATGGTTCCGGTGCACAGGGCGTGCGGGATGCCCACGGCAACGTGCTCAACGACGGCGACGCCGTGACCGTGATCAAGGATCTGAAGGTCAAAGGATCCTCTCTGGTCATCAAAGGCGGAACCAAGGTGAAGAACATCCGTCTGGTGGACGGGGCCGATGGCCACGACATCGCCTGCAAGATCGACGGCATCGGCGCGATGAACCTGAAATCCGAGTTCGTGAAGAAAGCCTAGACCGCCGCCTGTCGGCTGGGACATGGAGACCCGGCGCTCGGACGCATATCGGATCGGTTTACTTGCCGATATTGCCGATCACCGTCCGGGCGCTCGATGACTGCGCCTTGAGCAAGTTCGTTGCTATTTGCAGCGCCTGCTGTCTCTGGCTCATGAGGCTTTGCAGCTGGATCATTTCCAGATTGCCCGAGGGTTGGGAGGAGCCGGCCGACTGGACTGGCGCTCCGACGGTACCGGCCGCAGAGCGTTTCAAGGGCGCCGCGCTGGACGGTTCGCTCATCAGAACGAGCAAGGGCAGCAGAAGGGTGCCCGCTGTAAGGAAGCTGCGCATCATTGCTCTCCGTGTCGGGGCGGCGGGGCGGGTGCTATACGCCTGCGCCGGAGCATGCGCCATTGCCGCCATGGCTGCTGTGGAACGGGTCACAACGAGCCGCATCTTCCAGCCCGCCACATTCCACCACACCGCCGCTTCCGCCCGCATCAATAGCCGGCATACCGTCCGGGCTTGTGGTTGATGACCAGCACCAGGCTGAGGGACACCGCGCAGAGCACCGACAGCAGCAGGTTCCGCGGGTCGAGCACCGGCACGGCGGCGGCGATGATCAGGCAGTCCAGGGCCATCTGCACCTTGCCGGCGCGCCAGCCGCGCTTCTCCTGGAGGTAGATGGTCAGCACGCCGATGCCGCCGACGCTGGCCTTGTGCCGGGCGAGCGCGAGGACGCCCATCCCCATGAGCGTCCCGCCGCCCACCGCGGCGAACACCGGATCGACCGCCGAAAGCGTGAGGCTGTGCGGCAGCAGCCAGTTCAGCAGCGCCAGGAGGACGTTGGTGGCCAGCGTCTTTGCCGTGAACGCCCGCCCCATCGCCCGGTAGGCGAACAGGTAGAAGGGCGCGTTGATGGCGAAGAACAGGGCGCCGACGGGAAGGTCGGTCACATAGTGCAGGAGCAGGGCGATGCCCGCCGCGCCGCCGGTGATCAGCTGCGCCCCCTGGAGCAGCACGAACCCCAGCCCGATGAACAGGCATCCCATCATCAGGGCGTGGGTGTCTTCGAACAGCGAATGCCGCAGGGCGGCGGCGGGCGTGGTCATGCGGTGGTCTCGGCTGGTCCGGATTGCGCCGGTGTCGGCGGGGCTTGAGGGGGCGCGCAAACTGCTGAATCGTCCGCGTTATGGCAAGCGGATACGCAGTGATAAATGCACGTCCCGTGCCGCGGCCCCGGCCGGGCTGCCTGCCCATCCGGGGAGTTCCTTTTTTCCCACGAAACCGCCGCGTCCGCGCTGTGTTGTGCGCAGGGGCGACGCTGTGCCCGGGACGGGGGGATCATGGAACTGGACGTGCTGCTGCTGAGCCGGCTGCAATTTGCCTTCACCATAGGCTTCCACATCCTGTTCCCGACGCTCACGATCGGCCTGGCGCTGTTCCTAGTGGTGCTCGAGGCGCGCTGGCTGTTCCGGCGGGACGAGCTGGCCTTCCGGCAGGTGCGGTTCTGGTCGGGGATCTTCGCCCTGGCCTTCGGCGTCGGCGTGGTGTCCGGCATCGTGCTGTCCTACCAGCTCGGCACCAACTGGAGCCGTTTTTCCACCTTCACCGGCAACCTGCTGGGGCCGATCATCAGCTACGAGGTGCTGACCGCCTTCTTCCTGGAGGCGGGGTTCCTCGGCATCATGCTGTTCGGCTGGCACCGGGTGAGCCCGCAGGTGCACTTCTTCTCCACCTGCATGGTGGCGCTGGGCACCGTCATCTCGGCCTTCTGGATCCTGTCCGGCAATTCGTGGATGCAGACGCCGGCCGGCTTCGCGGTGGAGGAGGGCCGCGTCGTCGCCACCGACTGGTGGGCCGCGGTGTTCAATCCGTCCTTCCCCTACCGCCTTGCGCACATGCTGATGGCGTCGCTGTTGACCACGTCGTTCGTGGTGGCGGGCATCGCCGCCTGGTATCTGCTGAAGGGCGTGCACGAGGAGTTCGCGCGGCGTGCCTTCTCGCTGGCGCTGTGGATGGCGGCGGGCGCGGCGCCGGCACAGGTGGTGATCGGCGACCTGCATGGCCTCAACACGCTGGAGCATCAGCCGGTGAAGGTCGCCGCCATGGAGGCGCTGTGGGAGACCGAGGCGCCGGCTCCCTTCGTGGTCTTCGCCATTCCCGACGAGGACGGCGAGCGCAACCGCGCCGAACTGGCGATCCCCTACCTGGGCAGCCTGATCCTCACCCACTCGCTGGACGGCGAGGTGAAGGGGCTCAAGGAGGTGCCGCCGGAGGACCGGCCGCCGGTCGGCATCGTCTTCTACGCGTTCCGGCTGATGGTGGGCCTGGGGATGCTGTTCGTGCTGGTGGCGGCGATCGGGCTGTGGCTGCGCTGGAGCGGCGGCCTGTACCGGCGGCGCTGGTTCCTGCAACTGTGCGTGGCGGTGTCGCCGCTGGGCTTCGTGGCGCTGCTGGCCGGATGGACGGTGACCGAGGTCGGGCGCCAGCCCTGGGTGGTTTACGGTCTGCAACGCACCGCCGACGGCGTGTCGCTGCTGCCGGCCTCCTCGGTGGCCACCACGCTGGCGCTGTTCCTGGTCGCCTACACGGTGCTGCTGATCGCCTTTCTGATCTTCTTCTTCCGCATGGTGCGCCAGGGGCCGGACTACGCGATCGACCCGCCGCACTTCCAGGACAAGGCCCGCACCCTCTACAAGCGGGCGTGACCGGCGAGGAATGCCATGGACCTGCCGCTGATCTGGAGCGCCATCATCGCCCTGGGCGTCTTCATGTACGTGCTGCTCGACGGGTTCGACCTGGGCGTGGGGATCCTGTTCCCGTTCGTGCGCGTCAAGCGCGACCGCGACGCCATGATGAACTCGGTGGCGCCGATCTGGGACGGCAACGAGACGTGGCTGGTCCTTGGCGGGACGTCGCTGCTGGGGGCGTTCCCGCTGGCCTATTCGACGCTGCTTCCGGCCTTCTACCTGCCGATCATGGTTATGCTGTTTGGCCTGATCTTCCGCGGCGTGGCCTTCGAGTTCCGCTTCAAGTCGACGCTGCGCTGGCCGTGGTGGGACGCCTCCTTCTTCATTGGCTCGCTGGTGGCGACGGTCATGCAGGGGATCCTGCTCGGCGCCTTCATCACCGGCGTGCCGGTCGAGGCGATGGAGGGCGGCGTCTACCGCTACGCCGGCGGGACGCTGGACTGGCTGACGCCGTTCAACCTGATGTGCGGGGTGGGGCTGGCGTGCGGCTACGCGCTGCTGGGCGCTACCTGGCTGATCCTCAAGACCGAGGGTCATCTCCAGCGCTTCGCCTACAGGGCGGCGATGGTGCTGGCGGTGCTGGTGGTGCTGTTCCTCGTGGTGGTCAGCCTGTGGACGCCCTTCGCCCATCCGGCGATCCGCGAGCGCTGGTTCACCATGCCGAACCTGCTCTACCTGTCGCCGGTGCCGCTGGTGACCGGGGTGACGGTGCTGGCGCTGTTCGCCTCGTTGCAGCGGCGGCGTGAGACGGCGCCTTTCGTGCTGACCATGGTGCTGTTCGGACTGTCGTTCCTCGGGCTGGCGATCAGCCTGTGGCCCTATGTCGTGCCGCGGGCGCTGACCATCTGGGACGCCGCGTCGCCGCGCGATTCACAGATCTTCCTGCTGGTCGGCGTGGCGTTCCTCCTGCCGATCATTCTCGCCTACACGTTCTATTCCTACCGGGTCTTCCGCGGGAAGGTGGAGGAAGGGTATCACTAGAGATTATCGTACAGTTTCATAGGGCGTTGTGGCGTGTTTCTTGCTGAACGGGCGGCGGAGACTGCTCCCGTCGTCGGCGGCCGGACCCGGCTGCGGCGAAGAGGGCAAACGGTTTGCCTTAGCGATGGCCTCTGTGAGCAATCATTGTGCAGAACGGCTATCGGCGCGCAGGAGGGAACGCCATGCCTGAACGGATCGTCGCCCTGTCCCGGGCGGTGTCGGAACTCGCCACCCGCAAGATGGACGAGATCCAGGAGGTCACCAACACCACCAAGATCCTGGCGCTGAACGCGCTGATCGAAGCGATGCGGGCCGGCGAGGCGGGGCGGGGCTTCGCCGTCGTGGCGCAGGAGGTCAAGCAGATCTCCGCGCGCATCACCGCCATCGGGCAGGAACTTCGCGACCGCATGGCCGAGCGGACGGACGAGCTGAACACGCTGGGCCAGCGGCTGGTCGGGCAACTGCGCGGCAACCGTCTGGCCGACCTGTCGCTGAACATGATCGACATCGTCGACCGCAATCTCTACGAGCGCTCCTGCGACGTGCGCTGGTGGGCGACGGACAGCGCGGTGGTGGACTGCGCCGCCGATCCGTCCGGCGAGCGCCGCGCCTTCGCGTCGAAGCGCCTGGGCGTGATCCTTGGTGCCTACACCGTCTATCTCGACCTGTGGGTCGCCGACCGGCACGGCATCGTCATCGCCAACGGCCGGCCGGACCGCTACCGTCGCGCCGTCGGCTCCTCGGTGGCCAACGAACACTGGTTCCGCGAGGCGATGGCGACCGGCAGCGGCGACGAGTACGCGGTGGCCGACATCGCCGTCAACGAGGGGCTGGACCGCGGCATGGTCGCGACCTACGCCACGGCGATCCGGGCCGGCGGCGAGCCGGACGGCGCGGTGCTCGGCGTGCTCGGCATCTTCTTCGACTGGCAGACGCAGTCGCGGGCGGTGCTGGACGGCGTGCGCCTGGCCGACGACGAGAAGGGGCGGACCCGCTGCCTGCTGGTGGACCGCCGGCACCGGGTCATCGCCTCGTCCGACGGGCGCGGCGTGCTGGATGAGACCTTTCCGCTGAAATGCGGCGGAAAGACCCAGGGCAGCTATACCGACGGGCAGGGCAACGTGGTCGGCTTCGCGCTGACGCCGGGGTACGAGACCTACCGCGGGCTGGGCTGGTACGGTGTCATCGTGCAGGAGGCGGCCCGCGGGGCGTGAGGGTCTACCCGCGCGGGCGGCTCTGGTTGAGGGCGGCGAGGAAGGGCGAGGCGCCCTGCACGCGGCCGGACCGCGGGACGGCGGGCTTCTGGACGGGCTTCGGAGCCGCCTCCGTTTCGGGAGCGGCCTCCGCGGGAGGCTCCTCGACGGCGGGGGTGGCGCGCTGCTCGACGACGGTTTGGGCCAGGGTTTGGGCGCTGGCGGCGATCCGTGCCTGGAGATCGCCGTCCAGCGTCTGGAAGACGGAGGCCGCCTCGGCCAGAGGCTCCTCGGTCGCCTGCTCGGCGGCCTGCTCCAGCGCGCGTTCGAGCTGGCGGAACTCCACCACTCCCGGCACCCGCTCGCGACGCACCGCATCGGCGAGGATCTGGATGGCCTCGACCGTCTCGCGGTCCAGCGGAGTCGGGGAAGTGTTCGGGGAAGTGCTCATGCGCCGAGGTTAGCGGCCGTTCTCGCACCGCACAAGGTGAATGCCCCACGTTGGACCAAAAAGGCTTTCCAGATATTTCGAAAAAGAAATCACAAAAGAACGAGGCCGTGGCATGATTGTGTCCCGGGAGTGAAGCGCATGCGGATAAACCTGTCCGCGGCCGAGGCCGACGTGGTCGAGGCCGCGTTCGTCTATGTGCTGTACAGCGATGTCGTCTCCAGGCAGCACAAGCGGGAGATGATGGGCAAGCTCGCCGCCATGAAACAGACGCTGGAGTGCGCGCCGCGGGCGTGTGCCACCTGCCGGCGCAAACCTGCCTGCGAAACGCGGGTTCTCGACATCATGGCGTCGTCGGCGTAAACGCCCCCTGTGATGACCATCACCGCAGGCCGTGCTGGCTGTGCTAGGATGGACCGTTTCTCAGGATGCGCGCTGGCATGGACTTCTCTCTCACGTTCTGGGGCGTCCGCGGCACCGTGCCGTGTCCCATGGCCTCGCACATGGGGTTCGGCGGCAACACGAGCTGCGTGGAGGTGACCGCCGGCGGCCGCACGCTGATCCTCGACGCCGGCACCGGGCTGCGCCAGCTCGGCCGGCGGCTGCTGGAGCGCGGGGTGGGGCAGGCGACGCTGCTGCTCAGCCACACCCACCTGGACCACATCAGCGGCTTCCCGTTCTTCGCCCCGGCCTACACGGCGGGCTTCGAACTGGAGATCGTGTCCTGCCACCTGTGCACCGGCGGCGGGGCGGAGGCGGTGCTGGCCCGCCAGATGGAGGGGCCGCTGTTCCCCGTGCCCTACCGCACGCTGGCGGCGTCGCTGAGCGTCACCGACGTCGTTCCCGGCACCACCCTCGACCTGGGTGACGGGGTGCAGGTGCGAACCGCGCCGCTCAACCACCCGGACGGCGCCACCGGCTACCGGATCGAGTATGCCGGCCGCAGCGTCGCCTACGTCACCGACACCGAGCACGTGCCGGGCAAGCCCGACCGCAACATCCTCGACCTGATCGCCGGCTGCGACCTCGTGCTCTATGATTCGACCTACACCGAGGCGGAATTCGAACAGCGCGTGGGCTGGGGGCACTCCACCTGGACGGAAGCGGTGCGTCTGGCGCAGGCGGCCGGGGCGAAGCGGCTGGCGCTGTTCCACCACGACCCGGATCGCGACGACGCCGGCATGGCCGCGCTCGAAGCCGAGGCGCAGGCCGCATGGCCCGGCCACGTCTTCGCCGCGCGCGAGGGCGTCACCATCGATCTGACAGAGCCAATTTCCGGGGATTGACGATCAGGTAGAGGCGGCGGATCAGGCCGCCCGCCGCGTCGATTCCCAGCACGCCGAGGATCTGGTCGCCCAGGTGCACCACGAAGCCCGGCCCGCCGTTGACCCGCGCCGGGGCGAAGCCGAAGCGCTGGCTGCGCTTGCGCTGCACGCCGATCAGGAAGCGGGCGATGCGGTCGGGGCCGCGGATCGGGTTGATGGCGGAGCGCGCCATCCCGCCGCCGTCCGACAGCAGCACCGCGTCGCCGCTGAACAGCGCGACGATGCGCCGGTAGTCAAGCGCGGCGCTGGCCTGGGCGAAGGCGTCGGCCAGGGCGCGCGAGGCGGCGGTGTCGGCCGCGAAGCGTGCCGGCCCTTCCAGCCCTTCGCGCGCCCGCTTCATGATCTGCCGGCAGGACTCCGCCGTGCGGTCGAGAATGGTTCCGATCTCGGCGTAGCTCAACTCCATCGCTTCGCGCAGCACGTAAACGGCGCGCTGCTCGGGCGTCAGCCGCTCCAGCAGAACGAGGAGGGCCAGCGGGACGCTGCCCTCCGGCTCCTCCGCGCCGCGGTCGGGGGCGACCACCGGTTCCGGCAGCCATTGGCCGACGTAGGTCTCCCGGCTGGCCTTGGCGGCGCGCAGGCGGTCGAGCGCCAGACGCGCCGTCAGCGTGGTGAGGAACGCCCGCGGGCTCCCGACC
>JAEYOB010000729.1 GCA_023412175.1 Pseudomonadota bacterium
TCGTACACGTTCATCTGGCAGCCCCAGGTCTTGATGAATAGCTTCTTGCTCAACGCGCCCCTTCCGCGGAAATAGCGAAAAGCGCGCCGGGAACACCTCGGCGCGCGACCTAGGGTCATATGGTATCGCAAGCCCGAGGAAACGAGTCAACCGGCGGGGTCTTCATCCCCTCCCCCGTCCCGGAGAAGAGTCAGGATGAGGTGCCGCCGAGGATCGGCGCCCGCTCCGTGCCGGCGCCCTCGACCGGCGCCTCCGGCGCCACCCTCTCGCCGGGCGGGAGAGGGTCATGGCGCCCCCGCACCGCGCGGTCCACGCCGTCCGACACGGTGCGGTGGCAATGTTCGGCCAGGGCCTTGCGGCTGGAGAAGGCGTCCAGGGTGACGGGCTCGTGGAACTCCACCTCCACCGTCATGCGGCCGGCGCAGAAGGCCTGCCAGAGGTGCGGCGCCAGATCCATGTCGCCGTACCAGGCGTAGAAGGGCCGGAACGCCAGCCCCATCGGCAGGCCGTCCAGTTGCGTCGCGGTGATGCTGACCGGCTGCACGGTGAGCGGCCGGTCGCCGATGCGGGTGCCGGCCACCGCGAACAGCGCCGTCTTGAAGGGCAGCGTGCGGTTGCCGTCGCTGGACGTGCCCTCGGGGAACAGGATCAGCGTGTCGCCGGCCTCCAGCCGCGCCTTCATGTCGTCGCGCTGGCGGGCGGCGGTGCTGCGCGACTTGCGCTCGATGAAGACGGTCTGCTGCAACTTGGCGAGGAAGCCGAACATCGGCCAGCCCGCCACCTCGCTCTTGGCGACGAAGGAGCCGCGGATCAGCGACCCCAGCACCGTGATGTCAAGGTACGAGGAGTGGTTGGAGACCACCAGCACCGGCGACGCGTCGGAGAGCCGGCCGTGCACCACGACGTCGATGCCGACGAGGCGGGCGCAGACGGCGTGGTAGAAGCGCGGGATGTGCAAGCGGGCCGGCAGCTTCAGCGCGACGGCCAGCATCTGCGCCGGCAGCAGCAGCAGCGTCCAGCCCAGGTAGGCGGTCAGGCGGACAAACCCCAGCACCGGCGACGTCATGGCGTTCCGCCCCGCCGGCCGTCAGGCGATCTGCGCGTCGCGGCTGCGCCGCGCGGAATGCGTGAAATACTTGTCGGTGATCAGGTCGGTCTTCACCACGATGCTGACGTCGGTGGTGTTGAACTGGTGGTCGATCACCGCGCCGTCGCCGACATAGCCGCCCAGGCGCAGGTAGCCCTTGATCAGCGGCGGCAGCTCGACCAGCGCGCGCTTCACGTTGATCTGCTCCTTGGGCATCAGCGCCATGTCCACGTGCAGGCCCGGCAGCGCCGTCGGCCGCAGCTCGGGCGGTGCGAGATGATGATGGTACAGGTAGGACAGCGGTTCGGCCAGGGCGGCCGGGTCGGTGCCCGGCAGGCTGGCGCAGCCGAACATGATCTTGATATCGTGGTGGAAGACGTAGGCCGCGATGCCGCGCCACAGCAGCTGCATGGAGCCGCGCGTGCGGTACGCCGCGTCCACGCAGGAGCGGCCGAGTTCCAGCACCGGTCCGGGGAACGCCACGAGGCGGGAGATGTCGTATTCGGCGCTGGAGTAGAAGCGGCCGGCCTTCTCCGCGGCCGGGCGGCGGATCAGCCGGTAGGTGCCGACCACCTTCTCCGGCCCCTTGCCGAGGGCGTGGTCGATGACCAGAAGATGGTCGCACAGCGCGTCGAATTCGTCGAAGTCGCGCCCGCGCGCCGCCATCTCGGGCGAGGGGACGGCCGCCATCTCGTTGTAGAAGACACGGTAGCGCAGGGCCTGCGCCGCCTCGACCTCGGCGGCCGTCTCGGCCAGCCGAACCTCGTGGGAGCCTACGCGCAACTCGTTCGAGCCGCCCTGCTCCATGGCCTCGTCCGTGCTGGTGTCAGACATCGTTGGGATCGCGCTGGTCGCCAAGGGGGCGGATCGCCCCGGCCCGAAGCCGGATGCATCCATCAACAGGGATAACACGAAGCGGAGCCCAGCGGTCAACCGCTTCGTTTCTTACCGCCCCGCCTCGAATATTGAGAACCGATATCAAGAGCCGGCTTGCGCCGCGAGGGTCTGGCTCTTCCCGGGCACCGCAAGGCGCCCGGGCCACGGGATAAACCTCAGGCGGCGCCGCGGCGGGCGCGGGTGCCCAGGCCGATCTGCTTGGCCAGCGAACTGCGCTGGCGCGCGTAGTTGGGAGCGACCATCGGGTAGTCGGCCGGCAGGCCCCAGCGCTCCCGATACTCCTCGGGCGACATGTTGTACGCCGTCTTCAGGTGCCGCTTGAGCATCTTCAGCTTCTTGCCGTCTTCCAGGCACACGATGTAGTCCGGCGTCACCGACTTCTTGATCGGAACGGCAGGCTGCGGGCGCTCCTCCACGATTACGGGTTCCGATCCCACGTTCGACAGGGACTTGTAGACCTGTTCGATCAGTACCGGAAGATCGCTGAGGGCCACCGAATTGTTAGAGACGTGCGCCGCAACGATCTCCGTCGTCAGAGACAACAGCGCATTGGAAGGGGACCCGTTGCTCATGTAAGCTTGCTCCACGGCTTAGCGTTCTCCTCTCATATAAAGAGGTTCGTTGCGTCGTGCAATATCCGATGTTTTGAGCAAAGAGGAACCAGTGGACGAACCAAAGACGGCGAATTACTTTTTGGACATCACGGCGGAGGTATGTCCGTTAACCTTTGTCCGTACGAAGTTATTGGTGGAACGCATGGCGGCGGGCGAGACGCTGGAGGTGCGTCTGAATGCCGGCGAACCCTTGGAGAATGTGCCGCGTTCTCTGGCCGAACTCGGTCACGCGGTCCTGTCGGTAGAACCCGAAAACAGCGAAGATCCCGCTGGCCCTCACCGCCTTTGGGTGCGCAAAAGTTAATTACAATTCGGAAGCAAACGACGCAAAACGAGCGCGGCCACACGTCCTTGCGACCGGATATAATATCCTGGCCGCCTGCCCACTTGTGCAAACCCGCTATGCGCATAGAGCGCCCGCGCCGCGGCGTTGTCTTCGGCGACTTCAAGAAACAGCGCGGTGGCGCCACGGCGTTGCACGTCGTCGCACACCACCCGCACCAGCCGGCGGCCCAGCCCGCCGCGCCGCGCCGCCGGCAGCACGCCGATGGCCAGGATCTCGGAATCCTCGGCGACGACGCGGGCCAGCGCGAAGCCGAGCGGCTCGCCGCCGTCCACCGCCAGCAGGCCGAAGGTGCCCGGCTGGCCCAGCAGGGTTTCGATGAAGTCGGCCTCCCACGGGTCGTCGGGGAAGCATAGCCGCTGGACCGCCGCCAGCACCCGCCCTTCCAGCACGCCGGCCGGCTGGATTGCCGCGTCGTCGCTCATGAGAGGGCCTTGGGCAGCGTGACGTCCGGCGGGCGCAGGTAAAGGGGCTGCGGCGGCAGACCCTCCGCACGCTGTGCCCCCAGCGCCGCCACCAC
>JAEYOB010000803.1 GCA_023412175.1 Pseudomonadota bacterium
ATCTGCGTGTGGGTGAAGCCGGGCTCGCCGCCGGTGGCCTCGTCGCGCACCTCGAACCAGCGGGTCAGGCTGCCCTGCGGGTCGATGTCGACCGTGGCGACCTTGTAGCCGAGCTGCACCCAGGCGATGGCGAGGTGCGCCACCAGGGTGGTCTTGCCGGCTCCGCCCTTCTGCTGCGCCACGGTGAAGACCTTGCCCGCCATGCCTGCACCCATCATTTGTTCTGAATTGCGCGCATTCCTCATAACCCTGGGGGGCATTTCGCGCAACCGGACGCTTTGACTTCCCCGCCGCAGCCGCTTAAAACGCCGCACGTGACCCAGCAGAAACCCGAAGTCCTCCCCCCAAAGGCCCCCGCGCTGGCCCGCGCCGGCGAGTTGCTGCGCGCCGGCGAACTGGTCGCCTTCCCGACCGAGACGGTGTACGGCCTGGGCGGCGACGCCACCAACGACCGCGCGGTGGCGGCGATCTTCGCCGCCAAGGGCCGGCCGCACTTCAACCCGCTGATCGTCCACGTGCCGGACACAGCCGCCGCCGAGGCGGTCGCCGTCTTCGACGAGCGCGCCGAGGCGCTGGCCGAGCAGTTCTGGCCGGGACCGCTGACCCTGGTGCTGCCGCGCCGGCCGGAGGCCGGGCTGTCGCTGCTGGTGTCCGCCGGCCTCGACACCGTGGCGGTGCGCGCGCCCAACCATCCCGTCGGGCAGGCGCTGCTGAAGGCCGCCCGGCGTCCCATCGCCGCGCCCAGCGCCAACCGCTCCGGCGCCGTCAGCCCGACCACGCCCATGCACGTGGTGGAAAGCCTGGGCGACCGCATCGCCGCGGTGCTGGCCGGCGGGCGCTGCCCGGTCGGGCTGGAGTCGACCGTGCTCGACCTGTCCACCGAAACGCCGGTGCTGCTGCGCCCCGGCGCGGTGCTGCGCGAGGAGATCGAGCGGCTGATCGGTCCGATCCAGGTTTCCGCCGGCGACCCGGACGCGCCGAAGTCCCCCGGCCAGCTTGAGAGCCACTATGCCCCCGCCGCCGCGGTGCGCCTGAACGCCCACGGCGCCGAGGACGACGAGGCGCTGCTGAGCTTCGGCCCCGACCGCTTCGTCCGCGGCGGCCGGGAGAAGCTGAACCTGTCGCTGGAGGGCGACCTCAACGAGGCGGCGGCCAACCTGTTCCACCACCTGCGCGCGCTCGACAAGCCGGGCGTGCGCGCCATCGCCGTGATGGCGATCCCCGACGAGGGGCTGGGCGTGGCGATCAACGACCGGCTGCGCCGCGCCGCCGCGCCCAGGGGATAGCCGGGGGGGTAGCCAGGGGGTAGAAAGCACGGGCCGGACGGGCTAGGTTGCGCATCCGCACCTTCGACCCGAGCCCGGACGCCGCTGCCATGACCGTCTCCGCCCTCCTCGACCGCATCCGTTCCATCGTCGGCCCCAACGGCCTGCTCACCGAGCCGGCGGACATGGCGCCGTACCTCGCCGAGTGGCGCGGGCGCTTCAAGGGCAACAGCCCGGCGGTGGTGCGCCCGGCCAGCACCGAGGAGGTGGCCGCCGTGGTCAGGGCCTGCGCCGAGGCCGGCCGGCCCATCGTGCCGCAGGGCGGCAACACCAGCCTCGTCGGCGGCTCCATCCCCTACGAGGCGGGGCAGGAGATCGTGCTGAGCCTGTCGCGCATGAACCGCATCCGCGACGTCGATCCGCTGAACTACACCATGACCGCCGAGGCCGGCGTCGTGCTGAAGACCGCGCAGGACGCCGCCAGGGACCAGGACCGCCTGCTGCCCATGAGCCTGGGCGCCGAGGGGACCTGCCAGGTCGGCGGCCTGATCTCGACCAACGCCGGCGGCATCAACGTGCTGCGCTACGGCAACATGCGCGACCTCGTGCTGGGGCTGGAGGTGGTGCTGCCGGACGGGCGGGTGTGGAACGGCCTCCGCCGGCTGCGCAAGAACAACACCGGCTACGACCTCAAGCACCTGTTCATCGGTGGCGAGGGCACGCTGGGCATCGTCACCGCGGCGGTGCTGAAGCTCTATCCCCGCCCGCGGCAGGTGGAGACGGCCTTCGTCGCCGTGCCCGACCCGGCGTCGGCCATCGCGCTGCTGGCGCGGCTGCGCGCGGCGTCCGGCGACGCGGTGGCGGCGTTCGAGCTGATGTCGCGCCGCTGCCTGGAGTTCGCGCTGAAGCACGTCGCCGGCACGGTGGACCCGCTGTCGGAGCCGTCGCCCTGGTACGTGCTGACCGAGCTGACCGCCGGCACGCAGAGCGACGCCTTCCGCGAGAACTTCGAAGCGGCGCTGGGCGAAGCGTTCGAGGCCGGCCACGCCACCGACGCCGTGCTGGCGGCCAGCGAGGGTCAGTCCGGCCAGCTCTGGTTCATCCGCGAGGCCATCGTCGAGGCGCAGAAGTTCGAGGGTGGCTCGATCAAGAACGACGTGTCGATCCCGGTGAGCCGCGTCGCCGAGTTCCTCGACCGCGCCACCGCCGCGGTGGAGGCGGCTTGCCCCGGCATCCGCGCGACGCCGTTCGGCCATGTCGGCGACGGCAACATCCACTTCAACCTCAGCCAACCCGAGGGCACCGACACCGCCGCCTACATGGACCGCTGGGAGGAGATCACCCACGTGGTGAACGGGATCGTGCTGGACCTGGACGGCTCGATCTCGGCGGAGCACGGCGTCGGCCGCTTCAAGAAGGACGACATGCCGCACATCAAGAGCCCGGTGGAACTGGACCTGATGCGCGCGGTGAAGGCGGCGCTGGACCCGCAGGGCGTGATGAATCCGGGCAAGCTGCTTCCCTGAGGCGGGCCGGCGGGAACGCGCCCTCCCGGCACACGGATACCGGACGATAGGGCGACGCGCGGCCGGGCCTGAGG
>JAEYOB010000821.1 GCA_023412175.1 Pseudomonadota bacterium
CTTGGCGCACGACATCGTGCCCGTGCTCAACCATCTGGGCGACATCGATGCCGGGACGGCAGTCGGACGGGCGCACGGCACGGCGCGCCCCGCGGCGGTGCATATCGACACCGGCATGAACCGACTCGGACTCGGCCCAGACGAGCTGGACCGTCTGGCCGAGCACCCCGAACTCCTCCAGGGCATGACGGTGCGGCTGTGGATGACCCATCTCGCCTGCGCCGAGGCGGACACGCCGATGAACGCGCAGCAGCTCGGCCGCTTCCGCATGGCGCTCGCCCGGCTGCCGGCAGCACCGGCCAGCATCGCCAATTCATCGGGGATTTTCCTGGGGTCCGCCTATCACTTCGACCTCGCTCGGCCGGGCTGCGCGCTGTACGGGGTGAATCCGACGCCGGGCGCGCCGAACCCCATGCGGCAAACGGTGCGCCTCGATGCGCGGGTTCTTCAGGTCCGCGGCGTTGACAGCCCTATGACCGTTGGCTACGGTGCCACCCACCGCGTTGCGGGTAGTGGGAAAATTGCAACCATTGCAGTGGGTTACGCCGACGGCTACCCGCGCACGCTCAGCGCGTGCGGGCATGTGTTCGTGGACGGTGTGCCGGCTCCGGTGGTTGGACGGGTTTCGATGGATCTGATCACCGTGGATGTAACCGCACTGCCCGAAGGCGCCGTCGTACCCGGTGCGCTGGTCGAACTGATCGGCCCCCACCGACCGGTCGACACCGTGGCGGATGAGGCCGGCACCATCGGCTATGAGATCCTGACTTCCCTCGGCCCGCGCTACCGCCGCCATTATGTGGGCGGGGCCGCCTGATGGATTTCCTTGCCGCGACGGGCCGCACCTTCCTGGTCTTCCTGGAAGCGACCGGGCAGCTCGCCATGTTCACCGGGCGGGCGGTGTCGCACTGCATCCGGCCGCCGCTGTACGCGCGCCAGATCCTGCGGCAGATGATCGACATCGGCTACTACTCGCTGCCGGTGGTGGGGCTGACCGCGCTGTTCACCGGCATGGTGCTGGCGCTGCAGAGCTATTCCGGCTTCTCGCGCTTCCAGGCGGAGGGCGCCATCGCCACCGTCGTGGTTCTGTCTGTGACCCGCGAGCTGGGGCCGGTTCTGGCAGGCCTGATGGTGGCGGGCCGCATCGGCGCCGCCATGGCCGCCGAGATCGGCACCATGCGGGTGACCGAGCAGATCGACGCGCTGTCCACGCTGTCCACCAACCCGTTCAAGTACCTTGTGGCGCCGCGCCTGATCGCCGGCACGACGATGCTGCCGCTGCTGGTGCTGATCGCCGACATCATCGGCGTGTTCGGGGGCTTCCTGGTCAGCGTCTACCGGCTGGACTTCAACCCGTCCTCCTACATCACCCGCACCTGGGAGTTCCTGGAGCCGGTCGACGTCATCTCCGGCCTTGTGAAGGCTGCGGTGTTCGGCTTCGTCATCTCGCTCATGGGCTGCTACTTCGGTTACAAGTCGCGCGGCGGCGCCCAGGGCGTCGGGCAGGCGACCACCAACGCCGTGGTCGCCGCCTCCATCCTTATCCTGGTGTTCAACTACCTGATCACCGGCATCTTCTTCTCGGACAAATGACCGACACGCCCCCCCTAACGGCGCCCAAGATCGCGCTGCGCAACGTGCACAAGCGCTTCGGCTCCAAGGTGGTGCTGAACGGCATCGATCTGGAAGTCGGCCGCGGCGAATCCCTGGTGGTGATCGGTGGCTCGGGTACGGGCAAGTCGGTGATGCTGAAATGCATTCTCGGCCTGCTGCATCCCGACACTGGCTCCATCGCGGTGGACGGCGCGGAGACCACGCGACTCGGCTCGCGTGAGCGGGAGAAGCTGCTGCACAAGTTCGGCATGCTGTTCCAGGGCGCCGCGCTGTTCGACAGCCTGAGGGTGTGGGAGAACGTCGCCTTCGGCCTGATCCAGGGCGAGCATATGCCGCGTCCCAAGGCCAGGGACATCGCCATGGCGAAGCTCGGCGCGGTTGGCCTGACGCCGGAGGTGGGCGAGCTGTACCCGGCCGAGCTGTCAGGCGGCATGCAGAAGCGCGTGGCACTGGCCCGCGCCATCGCCGACGAGCCTGAGATCATCTTCTTCGACGAGCCCACCACGGGCCTCGACCCGATCATGGCCGACGTCATCAACGAGCTGATCGTGAAGTGCGTGAAGGACCTCGGCGCCACCGCGGTCACGATCACCCACGACATGGCATCGGCCCGCAAGATTGCCGACCGCGTCGCGATGATCTACCAGGGCAGGATCATCTGGACCGGCCACGCCAAGGACATCGACAGCTCGGGCAACGCCCATGTGGACCAGTTCGTCCACGGCCGGGCGGAAGGGCCGATCCAGATGCAGATCCGGGCGCTGTAGTACCATATATCGCTGATCGAAGCCGATCAGCGAGCCTCACTCGCCGGCTTGGCTCCGCCGCATGCGCGGCGCGGCGCCTACAGCCGCCCCACCAGATCCGCGTTCGTCACCATCGCCAGAAGCGCCATCTGCGTCAGCAGCGGGAACTCGCCGCGGCCCACCGCGTCCATCAGCTCGGCACGGCTGAGGAACAGCAGTTCGGTCTCCTCAAGGTCATCGGTGTCCGGCGCGGCCACCTTGCGGCACCCGGTGGCGCGGAACATGTGCGACACCGCCCCGCCCTGGTTCGTGTTCACCATGTAGCCGCCCAGGTCCTGCCAGTCCGCCGCTTCGAAGCCGGTCTCCTCCAGCAGTTCGCGCTTGGCGGCGGCCAGCGGGTCCTCGCCGGGATCCAGATGGCCGCCGGGAAAGGCGAGGCAGACGCGCCGCGGGCCGTGCCGGTACTGGCGGTAGGTGATGACCCGGCCGTCCTCCGTCTCGGCGAAGATGCAGGCGAAGGACGGGGTGTCGAGCTGGTAGTAGTCATCGACCCGTCTGCCGTCCGGCAGTTCGACCGTCTCCACGCGCACCTTGAGGAACGGTGAGGCGTCCAGCACGTCGCGGCTGGACACCACGGTCCAGGGCTTCAGGTTCTTGGGCACTCGGCGGGTCTCCGTCAGTAGGGCGGTCTGGTGTGGCCCGCCGGGGACAGGGTGAAGATCTCGCAGCCGTCCTCGGTAATGCCGACCTGATGCTCGAACTGCGCCGACAGCGCGCGGTCGCGGGTCACCGTGGTCCAGCCGTCCGACAGGATCTTCACGTCGGGACGGCCGGCGTTCAGCATCGGCTCGATGGTGAAGACCATGCCGGGAACGAGCGTCATCCCCTCCCCCGGCTTGCCGAAATGATCCACGTGTGGCGCGTCGTGGAAGATCCGGCCGATGCCGTGCCCGCCGAAATCGCGCACCACCGAGAAGCGGTTGGCCTCGGCCAGGGTCTGGATCGCGTGGCCGACGTCGCCCAGCGTGTTGCCGGGCCGGGCGGCCGCGATGCCCGCCATCATCGCCTCGTAGGTGAGGTCCACCAGCTTGCGGGCCTTTACGCCGATCTTTTCGCCGACGAAGAACATCCGGCTGTTGTCGCCGTACCAGCCGTCGAGGATCACCGTCACGTCGATGTTGACGATGTCGCCATCAGTCAGCCGCTTGTCATCGCTGGGGATGCCGTGGTTCACCACGTGATTGGGCGAGATGCAGCTGGCGTGCTGATAGCCTTTGTAGCCGATGGTGGCCGGGATCGCGCCATTGTCGCGCATGAACGCCTCGATCCGCTTGTCCAGGGCACCGGTGCTCACGCCCGGCACCACGTGCGGCGTGATGAAATCCAGCGTCTCTGCGGCCAGCCGGCCGGCCCGGCGCAGTCCTTCGAATGCCTCGGGCCCATGCAGCGGCACCTGCCGCCCTTCCGTGTCGGTCGCATACCCGCGCGGCTCGTACGACATGCTTTCACCTTTCCTTGGCCCATAGGAGTCGGGCCCCCGGCATGCTATATATTGTGCTCCGCAACACATCCAGAACTCCACGACATTGGCAAAGCCAACCTCTCGCTATGTCTGCCAGTCGTGCGGCGCCGTCTTCCCGAAATGGGCCGGACGCTGCGACGGCTGCGGTGAATGGAACACGCTGATCGAGGAAGCGGCTCCCGATTCCGCGCCCAAGGGCCGCGGAATCGGCAAGGGCCGCCGACTGGAGTTCGTC
>JAEYOB010000860.1 GCA_023412175.1 Pseudomonadota bacterium
GTTCCCGACCCGTCCGCCTCAGTCGAGGCCGCCGCGTCGGTGGACCGGGTTATAGGGGCACCCCAAGCCGGCTGGCAAGCGCTTTTTTCGCCGTATGACGTTTTTTCTTCAGCGTCCCTCAGAGCAACCCGAGAGCCCGCAGTTCCGCCGCGAGATGCGGCGGCAACTCGTCGCCGGCACCGGCCGCGCCGGACAGGTCTGCGGGGGCAGCGGCGGGCTCCAAGTAACGCCAGCCCTGGAACGGGCGCTGCGCCGTGGGGATGGTGGGCACCGGCTCGGCGTCGACGCTGATGGTGCAGTAGCCCTTGCCTTCCTCATCGACACCGGTGTCGATGGCCAGCACGCGCTGGCGCACGCAGGTCGAGCCGCGGATCACCCAATAGAGCGAGCCGGATCCGACGATCTCGTCGGCGCGCTTGGGCACCATGCGGGTATAGACGGGGACGATGCCGTCGGCGGCACGGCGAGCCTGCACCTCGCGGAGGTGGTCGATGTCGCTGATGCCGACGGCAAGTTTGATCAGATTGAGGGGCATGGGCAAATCGATGCTGCGGGGTACGACCGAGTGTCCGGCGCGCCCCTGCCCTGCCCCCGCAGCCTATGCGGGGATGGCGTTCAGCGAGCGGCAGCGCGTTTCGAACTCTTCGGTCACGAAGTCGGGCTTCTTGTAGAACCCCTTCAGCCAACTGACCAGCATGCAGAGGTCTTCCAGATGGATAGCCTCGTCCAGCGTGTCCTCGGGGAACTCCACCTCGAAGCTCTCACGGATGAAATCGAGCACCTGCTCCAACTGCTCGGGCGTCAGCCCGATCTCCTCCAGCACCGCGGTGCGGGTCAGCACCTTCTCGTCGATGCCGAAGTCGTCGCGGATCAGCTTCACGATCCAGCGGAACATGTGCATCCAGTTGGTGACCCCGGCAACACCCTCGGACATCGGCGCGTTCTCCCACTCAGACCGAGGGCGAGTGTGACACGCCAGGGTTACCGAATTGTTGCGGTATCACGCCGCACGTGCAGCCAGTGCCCGCCCGGCCTTGGAGGCGGTCGGCCGCCCCAGGAGCTCGGAAATCCAGGCGCCGGTCGCCGCCAGCCGGTCGAGGTCGACACCGGTCTCGATGCCCAGGCCATGCAGCATGTAGACGACGTCCTCGGTCGCCACGTTGCCCGACGCGCCCTTGGCGTAAGGGCAGCCGCCCAGGCCGGCCACCGCCGAATCCACCACCGAGACGCCCAGATCCAGGCAGGCCAGGATGTTGGCGAGCGCCTGCCCCCAGGTGTCGTGGAAATGCAGCGCCAGCCGCTCCACCGGCACCGTACGCGCCACCTCCTCCAGCATCGTGCGCGCCTGCACCGGCGTGCCAACGCCGATGGTGTCGCCCAGCGAGACCTCGTAGCAGCCCATCTCGATCAGCTTCGCCGCCACCTCCACCACCCTGGCCGGGGCGATGGCGCCTTCATAGGGGCAGCCGAGCACGCAGCTGACATAGCCGCGAACGGTCAGTCCCTTCGCCAGCGCCTCGGCGCAGACCGGAGCGAAGCGCTCCAGGCTCTCGGCGATGGAGCAGTTGATGTTCTTCTGCGAGAAGGCCTCGGAGGCGGCACCGAACACCGCCACCTCCTGCGCGCCGGCGGCGATCGCCGATTCGAGCCCCTTCAGGTTGGGCACCAGGACCGGGTAGGAAACACCCGGCTTGCGGCGGATCCGCCGCAGCACCTCGGCAGAGTCGGCCATCTGCGGGACCCACTTCAGGCTGACGAAGGCGCCGGCCTCCACCGCCGGCAGACCGGCGTCGGCCAAGCGCTCGACTAGTTCGACCTTGGTCTCCAACGGAACGGTCTTCGCCTCGTTCTGCAGCCCGTCGCGCGGGCCCATTTCGACGATCTTCACGCGGGTGGGGTACGGCATCTCCGCCTCCTTCGGGGGACAGGGGCGCGCCGCCCCGATCCGGAATTGCTAGGGGCGCCGCCCCTTAGGCCTCCGCCTCGAACGTCACCAGATCGTTGCCCTCCTCCACCTGATCACCGACGGCGCAGCGATAGGCGGTGAGCGTGCCGGCGCTCGGGGCCTTGAGCGTGTGCTCCATCTTCATGGCTTCCAGCACCAGCAGCGGCTGTCCCTTCTCGACCTTGGTTCCGGGCTCGGCCAGCAGCGCGATGATCTTGCCGGGCATCGGGGCGGCGACGCGGCCGCCGGGCACCTCCTGGTCCAGCGCGCCGGTCAACGGCTCGACCAGGGTCAGCCGGTGGCTGCCGCCGGGATGGAAGACGGTAATATCCGCCCCCTGGCGCACCCACACGGCGGAGAGCCGCACGCCGTCCAGATCCGCCTCCAGCGTGCCGCCGGGGTTGAACTCGCCGCCGGCGGTGACGGATTCGCCGCCCGGCAGCTCCAACCGGTAGCCGTCGCGACGGTAGACGACGCCGATGGCGCGGTCCTCACCATTCTCGCGGAAGGTCAGCGTGTCGCGCGCTTCCTCGTTCAGGCGCCAGCCGTCGGTGCGCGTCCAGGGGCTCCAGGGGTCGGCGGAGGCCGTGGCCGATTCGCGGGCCGTCCGCTCGCGGTCGAGCAGCACGCCGAGCGCCGCCAGCGCCAGGG
>JAEYOB010000861.1 GCA_023412175.1 Pseudomonadota bacterium
CCCGAACACCGCGCTCATGCCGCGGCTCCCCGATTGCCGAGCACCCGCCGCAACAGGCCGGGGCGGACGGCCGGACGACCGCTGACCGCCTGCGCCAGCGCCGCCACCGAGGATCGGAAGGCGCGGCATTTCCCGACGGCGATGAGGCCGAGTGCCGAGGCCTGCGCCAGCGGTTTCGGCTGCCAGGCGATGGTGTGGTCGGGCGGGCCGCCCAGCGTCTTGTGCAGGTCGGCGCTCGCCAGCTCGCCCGGCGCGCCCTTCCGGTTCAGCACGGTCAGCGTCTTGTGCCCGACGCCCTCGAAGGCGGCGCGCAGGCGCACCACGTCGCGGGCGGCGGCGAGGCTGCCGTCGCAGACCAGCAGGCGCAACCCGGCCTTCTCGATCACGGCGCGGCCGGACGGCGCCAGCGCGCGGGGCACGTCCACCACCACGTAATGGTAGCGGTGCTGCAACTTGTCGAGCAGCGCCAGCAGCGCGTCGGTGCGCGTTTCGACCCGGTCGGCCATCGACTCCTCGCAGGCCAGCACGTCGAGCCGTTCGGAGGCGGCGTGCAGCGCGCGCGACAGGAACACCTCGTCGACGCGCTCCGGACTTTCCAGTGCCTCGCGCAGGCCGCGGCCGGGCGGCAGGTTCAGCATGAAAGCCACCGTGCCGGCGTGCAGGTCGAGGTCCACGAGAGCCACGCGCCGCCGTTCGACGTCCGCCAGGTAGGAGGCCATGTTGACCGCCAGCGTCGAGGTACCGACGCCGCCGCGCGCGCCGTACACGGCGATCAGGTTGCCGCGCCGGCCGGGGGAGTCGGCCGTCGTCCCCCCCTCTCCCCGCACCGCCGCGGCGACGAGGTCGGCCTTCAGCGGCTTGAACAGGTATTCCGCCACGCCGAGCTGCCTGAGCTGGCGGTACAGCCCGATGTCGTTGGTGTCGCCGACGGCGATCACCCTCACGTTGGGCTCGCACACCGCGGCCAGCGCCTCCATGGCGGAGACCGGCAGTTCGATGCCGCCGACGTCCACCAGCAGCACGTCGGGGGAGCGCCCCTTCTGGAGGTCGCGGGTCGCGGTGCGGACGTCGCCGCGCCGCACCTCGACGCTGCCGCCCCATTCCTCCCCGGCCCGGCGCACCGGCGCCTCGGACGCGGCATCGTTCAGATACGCGCACAGACGCAACGAACGGGATAGGGACGAAACCTCGGGTTCCGATTTGAACAGGGTCGTTTCCATGGGATCAGCTCCCCGAGTGGATGGTGCGCTGCGAACCGCGCACGATCAGGATCCCCGTGCCGTCGCGCGCTGTCGGCTTGGTGGCGTACCGGGAGGTCAGTGCCGGCGACACTTCGTCGGCCCAGGTCGCCGACACGTCGGTCTCCGGAGCCTGCGCCGCCGCATCGGCGGTGCCGAGGCTGCGCAGCACCAGCGACAGCCGGCCGAGCCCAGAGGCGACGGCCACCGTCTCCGCCTGCTTGGCGGTCACCTCCAGCGACACGGTGCGCGGCACCGCCGGCGCGCCGGTGCTGCGGTCGATCGCCGCGTCGCCCAGGTGCTGGTCGATGGACAGGACGCGCAGGTTGCGCAGCAGCGTCTCGCCGACCGCGCCGCGGCCGGGAAGGGCGCTTTCCTTGTCGAAGGTCTGGGCGAGGATGAGGTCCACCTGGTCGCCGGGCGAGATCAGGCCGCTGGCGGCGCTGACCGCATCCACCGCCACCGCGACGGCGCGCTTGCCCGGCGTCAGCACCGCGGCGAGGAAGCCGCGCTCGTTAGGCATGACCAACTGGCCGAGCATCAGCGGCTCGCCCGCCACGAAGGGGCGGCGGTTGACGGCACCGGCGATCTCGCCGGTGTGCCGGCTCCGCTCGATGTAGCCCTCCGGCGCGTCGCCCAGAGCCCAATCCTGCCAGCGCACATCCTCCGGGCGGAGTAGCGTGCCGGTGGGCAGCGCCCGCGCCGCCACCAGGATGGCCGAGCGCGCCGGAGTGACGGGTTCCGCGACGGCCGCCGGTGCCGGGGCGGCGTCGGGGAGGTTGAGCACCACCACGCCGACCGCGCCGAGCGACAGCACCATCAGGAGAAGGAAAACCACGCGCAGAAGCATGTCCTACTCCATTCAATATGTTGAATGATCAGAGGGGAGCCGCCAGCATCGTCAGGGCGGCCGATGCGATGGCGACGCCATAGGGCAGACCGGCATCGCGCCGGATGCGCCGGCGCTCCGCCGCGAGAACGACCGCCCAGCGTCGCCGCATCCGGCTCCCGGCCGGAGCCGGACAAGGTGTCGCTGGCCGGCGGCGCAGGACGGCGCGTGCCGCCAGATAGCCCGCCGCGAGGACCCCGCCGGCCAGCGCGGTCAGGAGAAGGAAGTCGAGGGTGCGCCCGGCCCCCAGCAAAACGGCGCTGGCCGCCGCCAGCTTGACATCGCCGCCGCCCAGCGCGGCGCCGCCGACGACCGCCAAGCCGAGAAACCCCGCCAGCCCGGCGCCGAGGCTGGTCCACAGCGTACCCGCGTC
>JAEYOB010000204.1 GCA_023412175.1 Pseudomonadota bacterium
GGCCACGCCACCGCGGTGCTGGCGGCGTCGATCTTCCACTTCGGCACCTACACCGTCGGACAGGCCAAGGCGGCGCTGGCCGGCGCCGGCATCCCCGTGCGCCCGGCCCGCGACACGGTGGCCGCCCATGGCTGAGGACAAGTCCAAGGCGGCGCCGGGGGCGGCGTCCGGGGCCGAGGTCCTCGACCGGCTCTACCGCACCGTCGCCGCGCGCAAGGGCGCCGACCCGGAGACCTCCTACACCGCCAAGCTGTTCGCCCGCGGCACGCCGAAGATCGCCCAGAAGGTCGGCGAGGAGGCGGTCGAGACCATCATCGAGGCGGTGCGCGGCGACAAGGCGAAGATCGCCTCGGAATCCGCCGATCTGCTCTACCATCTGCTGGTCCTGTGGGCGAACGAGGGCGTCGAACCCGCCGACGTCTACGCACAGTTGGCGGCGCGCGAGGGCACCAGCGGCATCGCCGAGAAGAAATCCAGAAAAACCGGGTGAGGAGAGGATTCGAGATGGCCACGACGTACGACCCGAACAACGTGTTCGCCCGCATCCTGCGCGGCGAGATCCCGTGCAAGAAGGTCTACGAGAGCGAGCACGCCCTGGCCTTCCACGACATCAACCCGCTGTCGCCGACGCACATCCTGGTGATCCCGAAGGGCCCCTACGTCGATTTCGACCACTTCACCGCCGCAGCCTCCGACGCCGAGATCGCCGGCCTGTTCAAGGCGGTCGGCGACGTGGCGCGCGAGGCCGGCGCGGTGGAGAGCGGCTACCGCATCCTGTCTAACTGCGGCCGCGACGCCCACCAGGAAGTCCCACACCTGCACATCCACATCTTCGCCGGCCGCGACCTGGGCGGCATGATCGCCAGAGCGAAGTAAACCCTCTCCCGCCCCCGGGAGAGGGAGGGGCCCACGCGCAGCGTGGGAGGGTGAGGGTAAATCCAAGGATCCTCGCGCGACCCTCACCCGGCGCCTGCGGCGCCACCCTCTCCCGGGGCGGGAGAGGGTTCACGCCATGGCGTCGATCCGCCGCACGGCGTTTTTGCTGTCGATGCGGCGGTAGGCGGCCTGCACGACACTGAACAGCCCGAAGGCCAGCAGCCCCAGCGCCACGGCGCCGAGCAGCCAGGGGCCGTAGGGCTGCGTCAGCAGCCAGCGGAAGGCCTTGACCATGCCGCCGGACTCCATGGCGTCGGCGTGCCACGCCGCCAGCACGAAGAACATGCCAACCAGCACGAACACCATGCCGCGCGCTGCGAAGCCGGCCTGACCGAGCGGCTTGACGACGCGCACCGTCCGCTCGTCGCACGTCAGGGTGCGCAGAAAATCGGCCTTCCAGGCCCGCAAGATCTGGCCGATCCCGAACCCGGCGATGCCGATCCCGAGCGCCGCCACCAGCCAGACGCCCAGCGGCAGGTCGAGCAGGCGGGCGGTCCAGTCGTGCGCGGCGGCCTCGGAGGATTCCTGTCCGCCGCGGCCGGCCAACAGCCTCACGCAGTAGAAGGCCAGCGCCACATGGATGCCGCCGGAAATCAGGTGACCGGCGCGCACCGCCAGCCCCTTGGCCTTGCTGCCACGGTTGTCCACGTCGGCGACAGCGCCGACGATGCGCCATAGCGCGTAGCCGGCCAGCCCCAGGGCCACCACGCCCAGCAGCACGGCGCCAAACGGCGTCTCGAACAGTTCGGCCAGCGCGCCCTTGCTGTCGACCGGCCGGTTGTGGCCCCGCGCCGCGGTGACGGCGAACCAGCCGACCACCAGATACACCAGCCCGCGCGCCGCGTAGCCCAGCCGCGCCAGACCCTCGATCTGCTTGTCCACCTGAGGCGCCGCCATCGCCGTTCTCCCGCTCCATTGCGGAAAGGAAACGATCACGTCAGCTTCGATGTTCCAAAATTCCCGATACAACCTCTGGTGAAATTACAGTCACTGCGGCACGCTGTAATTTACGGTTTATTTTTGATCCTTGGTTTACCCGTTCCCAGTGTTTGCCGGAACCGGATCAGGACAATGGGATTCGGGACCAGACTTTATCCGCGCCGCCAGCACCACAGACCCCTGCCCTTACCCACAACTTTTCCAATGGCTTGTCCCAGCGATCTTCATTTGCCGCCGCCGCGTCATTTGCGTATGTCATCCCGGTCCACATCGCGCGGAGAGGAAGACCGATGATCGACCGGCGCCGGTTTACCGGGGGATTGCTTGTGGCGGCAAGCCTCGGGATGCACGGTCGTGGCGTCCGGGCCGATGACGGCGCGGCTGTCGTGTGCACGCACATCCGGGATCTGGACGCGGGGCGCACCCTGTTCCACGAGGGTCCGTGCGAGCGGCGCTTCAGCCCCTGCTCCACCTTCAAGTTTCCTCTGGCGCTCATGGGCTTCGACGCCGGGATCCTGCACGACGAGCACCACCCGCTCTGGGATTACCGGCCCGAGTTCAACGCGACGATGGCGCACCACAGGAAGCCCACCGACCCGACGCTCTGGCTGCGCGATTCCATGGTCTGGTACTCGCGGGAGGTCACGCGCCGTCTCGGTGCGGAGCGGCTTCAGGCCTATGTGGATGGGTTCGAGTACGGCAACCGGGACCTCACCGGCGATCCCGGCAAGCAGAACGGGCTGACCCGGTCCTGGATCATGTCGTCGCTGGAGGTCTCCACCGACGAGCAGGTGCGGCTTCTGTCGCGCTTCTTCGAGCGGAGCCTGCCGGTGTCCGGGCGCGCCTACGCGATGACGCTCGCCAGCATGCCGGTGTTCCCCGCCGACGGCGGTTGGACCGTGCGGGGCAAGACGGGCAGCGGCTGGCTGCGCACCGCGGCGGGCGAGATCGACAGGAGCCGGCCGCTGGGCTGGTTCATGGGCTGGGCCGAGAAGGACGGGCGCCACCTCGCCTTTACCCGGCTGGAGGTCGGCGACAAGGCGCTGGAGGGGCCCGGCGGCTTCGCGGCCCGGCGCTCGGTGCTGACCCGGCTCGCCGCCATGATCAAGCAATCCTAACGGCGGAGTTCTCTCCCCTGCGTAGCTCTCGCGCAAGCTCCGCTTGCG
>JAEYOB010000104.1 GCA_023412175.1 Pseudomonadota bacterium
GGCGCAGATCGCTGCCTCCTCGGACGACACGTTGGGCGCCCTGGCCCGGCGCGCCGGTCTCGAACAATCGACGCTGTCGCGCAACCTGCGCACCCTCGAAGGTGAAGGGCTGATCGAGATCGCCGTGGTCGAGAGCGACCTGCGGCGGCGCGCGGTGTGGCTGACCGAGACCGGGGCGCGGCGGCTGGAAGCGGCCATCCCGGTCTGGCGCGCGGCACAGGCCAAGCTGGCAACCCTCCTCTCGCCCGATCTAGCCCTCCGGCTGGCCCGAGAAACCGAGGCCCTGTAAAGCCCTTCCTTCGTCGGCATTGCCGGAAGGCTCGGCATTTGATAGGATCAAAATCCTTAAGACGGCAACAAACCTTTCCTCCGAGGCACCGAATGAAACGTCACCTCGATTCGCGTTTCACAGCGTTTCAAAACGTTTCATCCGACGTCCGGCGAACACTTAGGCCGATAAGAAAGAACCGCTCGACCGTTCACCGACGATTCCACACAACCCTTTGCCACACCACGGCTTTCCGTCGCCCCGCGGGGTTACGCCGCGCCTGCCCTCTGCACAATCGCGAACAATACGCAGCGCAAACGAGCCATGCCATTACCTACGGTGGCGGAGGGCCGGCAGCCCGTCTATAAGGCAACCATGCCCGACGCCAGCAGCACCGCCGCCCTTGCCGCCCAGGCCCACGCCGATCGCACCGCCCGCATCGCGCTGATCGCGCTGCTGGCCGGCGCGCTTGGCATCGCCTTCTCGCCGATCTTCGTCCGCCTGTCGGAACTGGGGCCGACAGCCACCGCCTTCTGGCGCGTCGCCTTCGCGGTGCCGGTGCTGGCCCTCTGGATGCGGATGGAGCCGCAAGGCGGGCCGCGGACGCGCCGGCCGTCCACGCCCTCGGATTATCTGCGGCTCACCGCGGTGGGGCTGTTCTTCGCGGGCGACCTCGCCTCCTGGCACTGGTCGATCAAGTACACCTCGGTCGCCAACGCCACGCTGCTCGCCAACTTCGCGCCGATCTTCGTGGCGCCGGTGTCCTGGCTGCTGTTCAAGGAGCGTTTCACCCGCACCTTCATGCTCGGCCTCGTGCTCGCCATCGCCGGCGCCGTGGTGCTGATGGGGCAGAGCGTGCGGCTCAGCATGGACGCGCTGTTCGGCGACGCCCTCGGCCTCGTCACCGCCATGTTCTACGCCGGCTACATCCTCACCGTCGGCCGCCTGCGCTCGGAGTTCTCCACGGCGACCATCATGACCTGGAGCGGCGCCGTCACGGCGCTGGCGCTGCTGCCCCTCGCCATCCTGTCCGGCGAGAGCCTGGTGGCGGGAACCGCGTTCGGCTGGTCGATGCTGCTCGGGCTGGCGCTGTTCAGCCACGCCGGCGGGCAGAGCCTCATCGCCTACGCGCTGGCGCACCTGCCGGCGTCCTTCTCCTCGGTCAGCCTGCTCTTGCAGCCGGCCGCCGCCGCGGTGCTCGCCTGGGCCCTGCTGGGCGAGCCGCTGGGGCCGTGGCAGGCGGCGGGCGCCGCCGTCGTCCTGTTCGGCATCCTGCTGGCGCGGCGGGGAAGCCGGTGATGCTCCCCATGCTTGGAAATTCCCCATTCCAGAGGCGAGAAATCCGCAACCCTGTCAGTACACCTCACCGGTTGACGCACCACGTTTGCGGGAGCGATGCTATGAGGAATGGACTATGACGGGAGTTCCCAGCGTGTCTGACGACGTCCCCGCCGCGACTTCCGAGACCACACAGCGCGTCTCCGACTGGGTGGCGGAACGCATTCTCGACCGCATCGGTCGGGGCGAGTTGGTGCCCGGCCAGCGCCTGCCCGGCGAGCGCCAACTGGCCGAGCAGCTCAACGTCTCGCGCGTGTCCGTGCGCGCCGCCCTGCAGAAGCTGAAGACCCAGGGATTCCTGACCGCCGTCCAGGGCGGCGGCACGCGCGTGGTCTCCTCGGCCGGCGGCATGGACGGCGCGCTGACCGAGATGGTGCGCGTCCAACTCGACAACCTCTACGATCTGGTCGAGATCCGCATCCAGCTCGAGACCTGGGCCGCCCGCCGGGCCGCGGAGCGCGGCAGCCCGGAGCACGTCGCCGCCATCGGCCAGATCGTCTCCTCCATGTCCAGGCCCGGCGGCAACCGCAGCGCCGACGACATGGACTTCCATCTGGCCATCGGCCGCGCCGCCGCCAGCCCGGTCTACCTGCACGTCCTCTCGACGATCCGCGACACGCTGGGCCAGATGGTGGAGTTCCACCACTCCCCGGCCTTCGCCGTCGACGAAGGGGTGATGTACCAGCACCACGTCGCCATCCACGAGGCCATCGCCCGGCGCCAGCCGGACACCGCCGCGGATGCCATGCGCGACCACCTCCTCTGGGTCCTGCGCCGCTACCAGGAGATGGGCTCGATGGGGGAGACGCCACTGTCGGGGAGATGAGGCCCGGCCTCCACCCCCGTTGACATCCGCGGGGGAACCCTTCAGTTGATAGGCGGGCAGTCCGCCCGGTTCCCGGAACCATCAAGGGACCCGCTTCGTGTCCGCAAACCCCAGCCTAGATCCCGGCCAGCTCCTGCGCCGGATGTTCGACGCCGCCGTGCGGGCGGTGTCGGCCGATACCCGCGTCCCTCCCGCCCTGCCGCCGCCGCCCAAGGGGCGCACGCTGGTGGTCGGCGCCGGCAAGGCCGCGGCCTCCATGGCGAAGGCGGTCGAGGA
>JAEYOB010000130.1 GCA_023412175.1 Pseudomonadota bacterium
CTCTTCATCGTGGCTGCCGAAGAACAGGGCGTGGCGCAGAAAGACCTGGCCGGGACCATCCAGAACGACATCCTCAAGGAGTTCATGGTCCGCAACACCTACATCTATCCGCCTGCGCCCTCGATGCGGATCATCTCGGACATCTTCGCCTATACGTCGCGCGAGATGCCCAAGTTCAACTCGATCTCCATCTCCGGCTATCACATGCAGGAGGCCGGGGCGACCGCGGTGCAGGAGCTGGCCTTCACCATCGCCGACGGCCTGGAATACGTGCGTGCTGCCATGTCCAAGGGCCTGCCCGTGGACAAGTTCGCGCCGCGCCTGTCGTTCTTCTTCTCCATCGGCATGAACTTCTTCATGGAGATCGCCAAGCTGCGCGCCGCGCGCCTGCTGTGGGCGCGTCTCATGCAGGAGAAGTTCCAGCCGAAGGACGCCCGCTCGCTGGCGCTGCGCACGCACTGCCAGACCTCGGGCGTCTCGCTGACCGAGCAGGATCCCTACAACAACGTCATCCGTACCGCCATCGAGGCGTTGGCCGCGGTGCTCGGCGGCACGCAGTCGCTGCACACCAACGCCTTTGACGAGGCGCTGGGCCTGCCCACGCCGTTCTCGGCCCGCATCGCCCGCAACACGCAGCTGATCATCGCCGAGGAGACCGGCGTCACCAACGTGGTCGATCCGCTGGGTGGCTCCTACTACATCGAGAACCTAACGCACAGCCTCGCCGACGCGGCCCTCGAACTGATCAACAGGGTCGAGGACATGGGCGGCATGACCAAGGCCGTCGAGTCCGGCATGCCCAAGCTGCTGATCGAGGAGGCCGCCGCCCGCCGCCAGGCCCGCATCGACCGCGGCGAGGAGGTGATCGTCGGCGTCAACAAGTACCGCCCGGAGAACCCGGAGATGGTGGACGTCCTCGACATCGACAACACCGAGGTGCGTGAGGCGCAGATCGCGCGGCTCCAGACGGTCCGCGCCACCCGCGACGCCGCCGCCTGTCAGGCGGCGCTCGACGCGCTGTCCAAGGCCGCCGAGGAGAAGTCCGGCAACCTGCTCGACCTCGCCGTCAAGGCGACCCGCGCCCGTGCCACCGTCGGCGAGATTTCCGACGCGCTGGAAAAGGCCTTCACCCGCCACGTCGCGCACATCCGTTCGGTGTCCGGCGTTTACGGCGCCGCCTACGAGGGCGATGCCGGCTTCAAGGCGATCCAGGACGAGATCGACGGCTTCGCCGCCGAGGAGGGCCGCCGCCCGCGCATCCTGGTGGTCAAGATGGGCCAGGACGGTCACGACCGCGGCGCCAAGGTGATCGCCACCAGCTTCGCCGACATCGGCTTTGACGTGGACATCGGCCCGCTGTTCCAGACCCCCGAGGAGGCCGCCCGCCAGGCCGTCGAGAACGACGTGCACGTCATCGGCGTGTCCTCGCAGGCCGCCGGCCACAAGACGCTGGTGCCGCAGCTTGTCGAGGAACTGCGCAAGCAGGGCGCCGGCGACATCCTGGTGGTGTGCGGTGGCGTCATCCCGCCGCAGGACTATGATTTCCTGTACAAGGCCGGCGTGTCGGCCATCTACGGGCCGGGTACCAACATTCCCAAGGCGGCGGCCGAGATCATCGGCATCCTGCGCAAGCAGAAGCTCGCCGCGTGATCAAGCGCGAGGGGTTGCGAACCCCTCGCGCACCCCGCCGGTGGCCGCAGGGCCCCGGCTCCTGGAAGGCGCCGCAAGGCGCCTTCTTTTTTGGCTCATACCGACGAGCCAGAACACTGACACACGAGCCCCGCCCTCCCCATCCATGCTGCGCATGAGCAGGTTTTCCCGGCCGGACGGCGGAGTTCCCTCCCCTGCCCAGCGGGGGAGGGATAGGGTGGGGGCTCGTGTATCGGAATGTCTGGTCGACGGTATCAATGGGCCGTGTCCGGCTCGTGCGCGATCGGCGTTCCCATCTCGTGGAAGTGGAACAGGTGCATGGCCCGCTGGCCGTTGTAGTCCAGCACCCGCAGATCGTCGGTCTGCTGCAGGTCCCGGCACACGGCGTCGAAATGCCGGGCATAGCGTTCCTTCACCAGCGAAAGCGGCAGCTCGTAGGCAAGGAACTTGTCGATTCCCTTGATCGCCAGTTTCCGGAGGAGCTGCCGGTCTTCGACCGAGTCGTAGGAGGACAGGATCACCAGGGGGCCGCTGCCCGTCAGCAGGAAGAACGCGTGCATCACCCACCTCGCCGTGACAACGGGCATGGGGTTCGCGTCCATGCCCCGGTTCGCAAGGCGGACCGTCCAAGAGCGTCCGCAAAAGCAATATGTTGCCCGGACGCCGGCGCAAGGAGGGGCGGATTCTTTTGCGCTTCTCGTCCACGTCCTTTCGGGGATCGCACCGTACGGATTCCCGGTCGCCGGTTCACGTTGTCGGGTGCATCCCGTCCCGCCTACTATCCCGCCGCATTCCCGACACGGCGAGATCCCATGGACGCGGACACCCTGACCCTCTCACTCTCCGACCGCCTCGACCCCGACGAGGCCGGGCGCATCCACGAGGGCCTGCGCCGGTTCAACGAGCCCCACTCCGGCCCCTACGACCGGCAGGACCTGCTGGTCACCGCCCGCGCGCCGGGTGGCGGGCTTGCCGGCGGCTTGACCGGGCTGACCAACTGGCAGTGGCTGTACGTGGACTATCTGTGGCTGGACGAAGCTTGGCGCGGCGGCGGCCTCGGCTCCCGCCTGTTGCGCATGGCCGAGGAGGAGGCGGTGCGTCGCGGCTGCCGCTGGTCGCGGCTCTACACCTACGACTTCCAGGCGCCCGGCTTCTACGCGAAGCACGGCTACGAGCAATGGGGCGTTCTGGAGGACTACCCGCCTGGCCACCGGCAGATCTGGTTCCGCAAGGCCCTGCCCACGGTGGCCTGACGTGTCCATCGCCGCCGAAACCGACCTCTACGCCCCCGTCAAGGCGTTCCTGGAAACCCAGGGCTACGCCGTGAAGCCGGAGATCCACGGCTGCGACCTTGTGGCCGTGCGCGGCGGCGAACCGCCGCTGATCGTCGAGCTGAAGAAGCGCTTCACGCTGGACCTGCTGCTCCAGGGCGTTGACCGGCTGGCGGTGACCGATGCCGTCTACCTCGCCGTGCCGCAGCCCGGCCGCCGGGCGTCCGGCCCGTCGCCGTACGATTCCGGTGTGCGGAAGCTGTGCCGCCGCCTCGGCCTTGGGCTGCTGGTCGTCGATCCGGCGCGCGCCGAGGCGCACCGGGTGGAGGTGCTGCTCGACCCGGTGTCGTACACCCCGCGCAAGGACCGCAAGCGCGCCACCCGCCTGCTGGGCGAGCACGCGCGCCGGGCCGGCGACCCCAACCGCGGCGGCTCGACCCGCGTGCCCATCGTCACCGCCTACCGTCAGGATGCGTTGCGCTGCGCCCGGCTGCTGCACGCGAACGGGCCGATGACGCTGAAGGCCATGCGCGCCGCGGGGGCGCCGGCGGACGTGGCGGCGATCCTCCAGCGCGACGTCTATGGCTGGTTCCGACG
>JAEYOB010000176.1 GCA_023412175.1 Pseudomonadota bacterium
ATCGAGGCCGCGGTGCACGCTCAGGGCGTCGAGGTGCGCCGATGGTGGGGTGATGGCTGTCACCGGCAACCGGCCTTTGCGACGTTCCCGAGCGGTGACCTGAGCGTCACCGAGCGGCTGGCATCGCGCGTTCTCGGCCTGCCGCTTCACCCGGACCTTGGCGCGGCGGATGCCGAACGCGTGGTCGGGTTGCTGGCCCGCACTCTGGGGATCGGCGGGTAAGCGGGCCATGGCGGATCACGTCGGCATCGCGGTGACGCCGCGCCGCTACGATCCCAGCGGCATCGCCGGGCAGATCGCGCGCAACTATGGCGCCGCCTTCGAACGGCTCGGCCTGACCCCGATCTACGTCGATCTCGCCACCGCGGACGAAGCCGCTTTCGGACGACTGCGGCAGCCTGACGTGAAGCTGCTGTTCAGTCACGGCGGCTGGCTCTTCAATGACCAAGGGCCGCTCGGCTCCCGCGGCCCCGCGCTGGCTCGCGAAGCCGACAAGCCGACCATCGTGCTGATCGCGGACCCACCCTTCTCCTGGTGGCTGCCGCCGATCTTCGCGGCGTTGCCGCGCCGCGCGATGCCCTTCTTCATCGACCCGTCCTTTGCCGAGGGAATCGGCCACTGGATTCCGTCGGGCGCGCACGCCTCCTATGTGCCCTGCGGGCTCACGCTCGACGGCCACGGCCCCGTTCCCACGGCGGACAAGGACATCCCCGCCCTGTTCATCGGCAGCCTGCAGGACCCGAACAAGCTCTACGAGGAGTTGAAGCAGCGGCCGGACTTGCTGCATCTCATCCGGCCGATCATCGACGCGGTGATCGACGATCCATTCAAGCCGCTGCTCCATGCCGCAAACGAGCCGCTGGCGGAGTCTGGAAGAACCCTGAACTTCGACAAACCGCTGGCCCGATCGGTTCTCCATAAGATCGACCAGTTCGTCCGCGAACACCGCCGGGCGCGCATGGTCAATCGCCTGCTGCACCACGATGTCCACATCGTGGCTCACGGCGTCGCACGCCTGCCGGCCGGAGCGCGCGCGACGCTGCTGCCTCCGGTCCACTTTCTCGGCATGCTCAACCTGCTGCGCCGGGCGAAGGCGATCTGCGTGTGCCAGCCGCATTTCCCCGGCGCACTGAATGAGCGCATCGTCTTCGCCATGCAGGCCCGGTGCCTCGTGATCGCCACGCCGAACACCCGCACGCCGCAGCTCTTCGAGCACGGCCGCCATCTCTTTCTCACCGCTCCGGATCTCTCGGATGTGGACAGGTGGGTTGAGGCAGCTCGGGACGATTCGGTCGCGGACCCGATGCGCGAGGCCGCGCTGCGCCAGGTTACGGAACGGCACACCCCGGAGGGCAACATCCGCCATATGCTGCGTCGACTTGGGCAAGCCGGGCTCATGGACCCAGGCGTTACAGTCCCGGACGGTCCGGAGCTGACCATGCCTCCGCTCGACGCCGGTGCGAAACTCGGTGCGCCGACGGACTCTGCCCTGCATGCCGAGGCCGGTCGTTCGGTCGATGACGGCGCAGGGTGTGGACCGGCGCCGGATGCTGGCCGGGCGTGAACGCCGATCCACACGGAGGGACTGCGTGCAGACGTCAGTCCGGCCCGGCGATACGCGAAGCCTCCAGCACCAGGGATGCCTCAGGGGCTTCGCCGGGCGCGATCCAGTCGAGACCGAGCGGGTTGTGCTCGGCGGCCGGAATCAGCCAGGGACCGGGACGGGAGGCCATGTCGGGCACGAAATGTTTGCGCACCGCATGGGTCAGGCGCCACGATGAAGACGCAGCCGCCGGCTCGCCCACGCCAAGGGAGAACGTCTCCCGGTCACGCGGCAGGGCCGGCACGGCGCCTCCCGCCTCCAGCAAATAGCTGTGGCCGTACAGCTCGGACACCCGTCCGCGAGGCGGCCCCCACAGCTTCACCCAGTCGGCACGGAAACGGTCGAGGTCCGGGGAGAACCACACCTGCTCCAGATCGGCGCGCCGCCGCATGCCGAGAAAATCAAAATGGGTCCACCCATCGGCCGCACCCCGGGTCGCCCGGTCGATCTTCCAGTTGGTGTAATGCCGGACGCCGGGGATGGAATTGAAGAAGGGGTTGTCCTTGGAGGCAAGCCAAGCTTCATACCCACGCTCCAGGGCGTCGGCCGACAGGGTGTACACGATGAACAGGGCAATCTCGCAATCAGCGAGGCTGCGTACACCCTGGGGGTGATCGGTCATGTGATCCTCATTTCAGGACTTGGGTTGAAAGAAGCTTCCGGCCCCCGGACCGGGGGAGCGTCACCAGCGACGGTGACGCCCCATGGATCGGGTGTTGACGGATCCGCTCAGGGCCGGTGCTGTGCAGGCCGGATCAAGCCTCGGCTGTTTGGCGCACCAGATAGGTGCCGTGACCGGCCGGCCCGACGATGGTGCCGTTCTCCATCACCGTCGTGCCGCGCACGATCGTCCGGACCGGCCAGCCCTTCAGCGTCCAGCCGTCATAGAGGCTGTAATCCGAATAGGAACCAAGCTCGGCGGCGTTGACGACGCGGTCCTTGTTGATGTCGACGATGGTCAGATCCGCGTCGGCCCCAACGGCGATGTTGCCCTTGCGCTCCTGCAGATTGAAGATCCGGGCCGGCCCCAGCGTCAGCAGCTCGGCAATCCGGCGCAGCGACAGGCGGCCCTTGTGGTAGCCCTCGCTCAGCAGCACCGGCAGGATGGTGGCGGTGCCAGGGAAGCCCTGCGATGCCTGCCAGATGCCCTTTTCCTTGGTTGCGCGCTTGCGCGGCACATGGTCGGAGGCCACGACATGGATGCTGCCGTCGGCCAAGCCTTCCCACAGGGCCTCGACGTCGTCGGCGCTGCGGAACGGCGGGTTGGCCTTGCCGACGCTGCCCAGATCCGAATCATAGGTGTGGGTCAGGTAATGCGGGCAGGTCTCGACATAGACGTTGTCGTAGCGACCACGCCAGCGCCGCACCTCGTCCAGTGCCATGCGTGAACTGATGTGCGGAATGTAGATGCGGGTGCCGAGCTTTTCCGCGAAATACATCGCGCGGACGACGTTCTCCGCTTCGGTGAAGGGTGGCTTGGACAGGCAGAACTCCTTGAAGGAATCCTGGCCGGCGGCCTGGGCGCGGCGGCGGAGACGGTTGACCAGCTCGATGTTTTCGGTGTGGACGACGACCGTCACGTCCTTGAGCGACGCCGCCTTTTCGAACAGCTCGTACATGTAGGCGTCGTCGGTGCCGTCGAGACCGAGGTAGCGGCCTTCCTCGCCCTTGAAATTCATGAAATATTTGAATGAAGTGACGCCGTATGACTTCACGTAGTCGGCGAGGTCGCGCAGATGGTTCTCGTTGGCCGTGCTGAAATGGAAGGCGAAATCGACGTGGGCGCGGTCCTTGGCGTGGCCAAGCTCGCGCTCGAAGACACCGGCGTAATCCTCGTTGTTGAGGAAATAGCCGATGACCGTCGAGAAGCCGCCCTGGGCGGCATAGATGGTTTCGGTCGTGTATTCGGTGACCGGCTCGGCGAAACCGAAATGGATGTGGGCGTCGATCAGACCGGGGAAGACGTGCAGGCCGGAGGCATCGACCTCCTGCCCGGCTTCGGCCGGGGTGCCACGCTCCAGCAGGGCGGCGATGCGGCTATTGGCGATGGCGATGTCGTAGGCGGCTTCGGCACGGTCTGGGAACACCACGGTACCGTTCCGGATGATGGAGTCAAAGCGCATGGTCATGGATTCCTTGGTGAGAACATCCCGTGGACAGCTTCAGACACGGTCGAGATCGTCCAGCGACCGCGGCCGCATCGCGCCGGGAGGCAGGCGGAGAGCGGCAAAGCTCCGCGCCAGCACGTCTTCCGGAACATCGCGGGTGATGCAGACAAGCCGCGACCGGTGGTCGTCGGAAGGCCAGGCGGCCAACCGGCGCGGCGGATCGAAAATATGCTGCACGCCATGCACGACGACCGGGCGACCGATTTCGGCAATCTCGACGATTCCCTTCACGCGCAGCAGGCGATCGCCGAGAAACTCGCGCACCAGATCGCTCCAGGCGGCAAGCCCGGCCCAACTGACGGGATGATCGAGGATATGGCTGGTCGAGCGCACCCCGTCGGTGTGCTCGGCGTCGTGACCGTGATGATCATGACCATGATGGTCATGATCCGGCGCGGTGCAGCCGGAGGCGCAGGCGACGGCCGGCGGCACGTCCTGGATGGCGGCGTCGAAAATCAGGGAGAGGTCGATCGCGCCATGCTCGACCGCAACCAGCGCCGCCGTCCGGTTGATGCGGCGCAGCCGCTCCGTCAGACGGGCGCGGTCGCCCTCTTGCGCCAGATCGCCCTTGGTCAACAGAATGCGGTCGGCCACGGCCACCTGCTTCACCGCCTCGGTGAAGCGGTCCAGCGTGCCGCCGCCCAGGCATTGATCGACGGTGGTGACGACGGCGGCCAGCGCGAAATGCTCGCGCGCCAGCGGGTCGGTCATCAGGGAATGGAGGATCGGCGCGGGGTCGGCAAGGCCGGTGGTTTCCACCACGACACGGCGGAAGGGCGGCACCGTCGCCTTGGCCCGGCGCATCAGCAGATCGGCCAGCGTGTCCTTCAGGCTGTTGCCGCCGGCGGCACAGCACAGGCAACCTGAATCGAGAAGAAGGACATTCTCGTCGGCGGAGGCGATCAGCAGGTGATCCAGGCCGATCTCGCCGAACTCGTTCACGATCACCGCCGTATCAGCCATGTCAGGCTGCCGCAGCAGGTGATTCAGCAGCGTCGTTTTGCCGCTGCCGAGGAAGCCCGTAACGATGGCGATTGGAAGCTTTTCCATCTTTCGTACGTTCCCTCCCTCCCCGTCACAAGGGACCAAGGCGGAACGGCCCGATGTGCCGTTCCGAACGTTGTTGAGGCTAAACACGATTTTTTGTGTCGTCAACTGTTGACAGATGGCTGCTGACAGAGGAGTATCGGGATATGAACGGCGAGCACGGAACACACATGCTTGAAACGCCTCTCAAGACGCAGACCCTGAGCGGGCTTGCGTTGGAACGGATCTCGGACGCGATTGCCCTTGGCCATCTGCGTCCCGGGGAACGGATCAGTGAGGCGGATCTGGCGCGGCGGCTGGGGATCAGCCGGGGTCCGCTCCGTGAGGCGATCAGCCTGCTGGAGGGGCGCCGCCTGCTGGTCCGGGAACCTCGGATCGGCGTGCGTGTCGCGGAACTGTCGCTCGACGAATTGAAAGAGATTTTCGTCATGCGCGAAGCGCTGGAAGGCATGGCTTGCCGACTGGCCACTCAACACATGACAGATGAGGAAATACAGGGTCTCCGTTCCGTTCTTCAGCAGCACCATGATGACGAAGCGGTGAAAGCCGGTGTCGCTTATTTTCAAAACAGCGGTGATTTCGATTTTCACTGCCGCATCATCAATGGTTCCAAGAACACCCGCCTGATCGGTACCTTGCTGGATGATCTGCATTACGTCATCCGCGTCTACCGGTATCGGTCCAGCACCGTGAAAGGGAGGACCCAATTGGCCGTCGATGAGCACGAGTCCATCATCAAGGCAATGGAAAATCGCGACCCAGACGCTGCCGAAGCAGCAATGCGTCGGCACATCGCCCGCGCCCGCGATAATTTGACGGGATAAATAGCTATAGATATTTAGGCAGGGTGATTTTTGCGCGCAGCCGTCCCCGCTGTCGATACTTTCTATTCTTTGAATGATTGCGTCTTGTGGCTGCCGGACCGCCGGCGGATGTCGATCAGTGCTGTCTTTTTCTTAGCGGAAAGGCCAGCAACTCGCCCCACTCACATGCAACGTCGTGATAGGAAGCGCAACGGCATGTCATCAGAGTTGAACCAAAGACTTCGTGGCCTCTTTGCTGCACGCAAAGCGGCCATCGTCCCAGGAGCCTTCAACGCCCTTTCGGCGCGCATCGTTGCTGACCTTGGTTACCCGGCCATCTATGTCACGGGGGCCGGCGTCACCAACGGTTCGTTGGGGGTTCCGGATCTCGGATTGATCACCTTGACCGAAATCGCCAGCCACGTGGCGGCGATGCGCGAGGTGGTCGATCTGCCCCTCATCGTCGACGCCGACACCGGTTTCGGCAACGCCGTCAACACGTACCGGACGATCCGCGTGCTCGAGCACGCCGGCGCCAACGCCGTCCAGCTCGAAGACCAGCAGTTTCCCAAGCGTTGCGGCCATTTCACCGGCAAGGACGTGATCCCGGTCGAGGAAATGACCGCAAAGGTCAAGGCTGCCGCCGACGCGCGGCGCACCGACATGATGATCATCGCGCGCACCGACGCGCGGGCCACCAAGGGCTATGACGAGGCCATCGACCGCGCCAACCGCTATGTCGAGGCCGGCGCCGACGCGGTCTTCATCGAGGCTCCGACGAGCGTCGAGGAAATCCGCGAGATGGCGAAGCTGGTCAAGGCCCCGCACATGGTCAACATGGTGATCGGCGGCGTCACCCCGATCATGGACCGCGCCACCCTGGAAGAGTTCGGCATCTCGGTCGTGCTCTACGCCAACGTGGCGTTGCAGTCCGCCATTCTCGGCATGCAGAAGGCCCTGACCCATTTGAACGAGCACGGCGCGGTTCCCGAGGAGGCCGGCATCACCGCCACCTTCAAGGAACGCCAGCGTCTGGTCGGCAAGCCCGAATTTGACAAGCTGGAAAAGCGCTACGCGCTGCCCTGATCCGGCGCCTCCCTCCGAACGGGACGGAGGCACGATCTTCCCTTCTGCCGCCGGGAATCCGTCGCTGCAGCTCTCTCACTCACAAATGCCCCGCTTTCACAGGAGAAGCATATGCGACCTTGGGATGGCATTATTCCGGAAGAGGATCAGCGGGCGTATGCCGCTGCCGGTTTCGGGCGTCCCTCCGGCCTGGGTAAGCGCCCCGGTCTCCTGATCATCGACGTGCAGTACCGGACGGTCGGCACTGAGCGGATGCCGTTCTGGGACGCCATCAAGGAGTTCCCGACCTCCTGCGGTGACGTGGGCTGGAAGGCGGTGGACAACATCCAGCCGATCCTCAAGCTCTTCCGCGAGCGCAACTGGCCGGTCATCTACCCGTTCGTCGCCCCCAAGGGCAAGCACGACGCCGGCCGTCTGGCCGAGAAGATCCCGAGCATCATGACAGTGCCCGCCCACGGCTACGACTTCGTGAAGGAAGTCGCCCCCGTCGACGGCGATCTTCTCGTTCCCAAGCGCCACCCCAGCGGCTTCTTCGGCACCGCCCTGACCAGCTATCTGGTCGATCTCGGCGTGGACTCGCTGGTCGTCACCGGATGCACCACCAGCGGCTGCGTCCGCGGGTCGGTGGTCGACGCCTTCTCGTTCAATTTCAAGGTCGCGGTCCCGGAAGACACCGTGATCCGAACAGTGAGTGACGCTGCGGAGATGCGGCTTCCGACTTCCATCTCCACAGAGCAACGGAAACAGCTCATCAAAGAGGACATGGATCTCTTAGGT
>JAEYOB010000195.1 GCA_023412175.1 Pseudomonadota bacterium
GCCGGACGCCGGCGGTGGACGCCACGTTGAGGATGACGCCGCCGCCCTGGCCGCCGCTGTTCTGGCTGCGGAACACCGGCACGGCGTGCTGGGCGGCGAGGTAGATGGATTTCACGTTGACCGCGTAGACGCGGTCGAAGGTCGCTTCGTCCACCTCCAGCATCGGGCCGTTGCGGTGGGTGTAGCCGGCGTTGTTGACCAGGATGTCCAGCCGGCCGAACGTCTTGACCGCCGCCTCCACCATCGCCTTGACGTCGCCGCTCACCGACACGTCGGCGCGCACGGCGACGGCGCCGTTGCCGGTCTCCGAGGCGACGCGGCGCGCGGCCTCCTCATTGATGTCGGCGACGACCACCTTGGCGCCCTCCGCCGCGAAGCGCTTGACGATCCCCTCGCCGAACCCCGAGCCGCCGCCGGTGACGATGGCCACCTTGTCCTGCAGGCGCATCCTTCCCTCCCATTCCATAGTTCCCTTCCCGTTCGGGGGAGGGAATCAATCGTGCTTTATGGCCACGGTCTTGACCGCCGAGAAGCCGTACAGCGCCTCGAAGCCCTTCTCGCGGTTGAAGCCGCTCTTCTTCACGCCGCCGAAGGGCAGCTCGACGCCGCCGCCGGCACCGTAGTTGTTGATGAAGACCTGTCCGGCGTGCAGCCGCTTCGCCATGCGCATCTGCCGGCCGCCGTCGCGCGTCCATACGCCGGCCACTAGCCCGAACGGCGTGCCGTTGGCGATGCGCACCGCCTCCTCCTCGCCGTCGAAGGCGATGAGGGCCAGCGCCGGGCCAAACACCTCCTGCTGCTCGATCTCGCAGCCGGGCTTCACGTCGCCGAACAGCACCGGGGCGACGTAGAAGCCGCCCTTGGGCGCGCCGTCCACGATGGTGCCCTCGGCCAGCACCGGGAAGCCGTTGGCGCGGGCGGCCTGGACCATGCCCACCACGCGGTCGCGCTGCTTGGCGTTGATCAGCGGGCCGACGTCGTGGTCCTCCCGTGCCGGACCGACCTTCAGCGTCTTGAACCGCTCGGCGATCATGGCGGTGAAGCGTTCGTAGATCGGCCGCTCGATCAGCACGCGGCTGCCGGCCGAGCAGGTCTGTCCGGCGTTCTGCACCGAGGCGCGCACCACGAAGGTCAGCGCCTGCTCCAGATCGGCGTCGGCGAACACCACCTGGGGCGACTTGCCGCCCAGCTCCAGCGTGACGGGCACGATGTTGCGAGCGGCGGCCTGCTGCACCAGCACGCCGACCTCCTGGCTGCCGGTGAAGGAGATGTGGTTGATCCCAGGATGCGAGGACAGCGCCGCCCCGGCCTCCTCGCCGTAGCCGGTGACGATGTTCAGCGCCCCGGCCGGGAAGCCGGCCTCGTGCGCCAGCCGGCTGAGGTACAGCGTGGTCAGCGAGGCGTCCTCGCCCGGCTTCACCACGCAGGCGTTGCCCATGGCGAGCGCCGCGCCGACGCTGCGGCCGATGATCTGCAGCGGGTAGTTCCAGGGGATGATGTGCGCGGTCACCCCGTGCGGCTCGCGCAGGGTCAGCACCGTGTAGCCGTTCTGGTACGGGATGGTGTCGCCGTGCACCTTGTCGGCGGCGCCGCCGTAGAACTCGAAGTAGCGGGCGCAGGCGACGGCGTCGGCCCTGGCCTGCGCCAGCGGCTTGCCGACGTCGCGGCTCTCCAGTTCGGCGAGCGTGTCGGCGTGTTCGAGGAGCAGGGCGGAAAGCCTGAACATCAGCCGGCCGCGCTCGGCGGCGGTGAGGCGGCCCCACTCGCCGTCGAGCGCGGTGCGCGCGGCGTCGACGGCACGGTCGATGTCGACCGCCTGCCCGCGCGGGATGGCGGCGAAGGTCTCGCCGGTCGAGGGATCGACGCAGGGGATCGTCTCGCCGCCGATGGCGTCGACGAAGCGCCCGCCGATCAGGAGCTTGGTTTCCATCATGATGTTTGTCCTCAATAGACGAGGCTGCGGAAGAACAGGGTCACCGCGGGCACGTAGGTGATGACCATCAGGCAGGCGAAGACCACCAGCACGAAGGGGATCAGCCGGCCGATGATCTGCTCCAGGCTGAGGCCGGCCACCTGGCAGGCGGCGAACAGGTTCACGCCGAAAGGCGGCGTGATCATGCCCATGGCCAGGTTCACCACCATGATCAGCCCGAAATGCACGGGGTCGATGCCGAAATGGACGGCGACCGGCGCCAGGATCGGGGCCAGCACGATGATGGAGGCCGAGGTCTCGATGAACATGCCGACCACGAACAGGAACAGGTTCACCGCCAGCAGGAAGGCCCAGCCGCTGCCGATGGCCTCGGCGATCCAGGCGCCGATGGCGGCCGGCACGCCGGCCCGCGTGATCAGGAAGCTGAAAAGCCCCGCCGCCGCGATGATGAACATGATGATGGAGGAGGACAGGACCGACTGCCTCAGGATCGGCCCCAGGTCGCGCCAGCCGATGGCGCGGTAGACCCCCATGCCGACGATGACCGCGTAGAAGACCGCGACCACCGACGCCTCCGTCGGCGTGAAGACGCCGCGGTAGATGCCGCCGATGATGATCACCGGCATCAGCAGGGCCAGCGCCGCCCGCTCCGTCGCCTTGACGAAGCCCAGGTTGCCGGCGGCGTCCTCCTGGCCCCAGCCGTTCATCTTGCAGGTGACGTAGACGAACAGGGTCAGCGCGCCGCCGATCAGCAGGCCCGGCCCGATGCCGGCGGCGAACAG
>JAEYOB010000229.1 GCA_023412175.1 Pseudomonadota bacterium
ACGTCGCCCAGCGCATGACCCGCACCGCCGAGCAGACCACCGGCGAGGCGGCGACCGCCGCCGCCACCTCGCAGCAGGCCGCCGGCAGCGTCGAGGCGGTGGCCGCGGCCACCGAGGAACTCTCCGCCTCGATCCAGGAGATCGGCCTGCAGGTCAGCAACTCCAGCCGCATCGCCAGGCAGGCCGCGACCGACGCCGAGCGGACCGACCACACGGTGGAAGGCCTCGCCGAGGCGGCGCAGAAGATCGGCGAGGTGGTGCAGCTGATCTCCGACATCGCCAGCCAGACCAACCTGCTGGCGCTCAACGCGACCATCGAGGCGGCCCGCGCCGGCGACGCCGGCAAGGGCTTCGCGGTGGTGGCGAGCGAGGTGAAGAACCTCGCCACGCAGACCGCCAAGGCCACCGAGGACATCGCGGCGCAGATCGCCACGATGCAGACGGCGACGCAGGACTCGGTGGGCGCCATCCGCTCCATCGCCGGCACGATCCGCGAGATCAACGAGATCGCCGCGGCCATCGCTGCGGCGGTGGAGCAGCAGAGCGCGGCAACCCGCGAGATCGCCCGCAACGTCGGCGAGGCGGCGGACGGAACCCGGCATGTGCGCGAGAACATCGACATCGTCGCCAAGGCGGCGGCCGATGCCGGCCAGTCGGCGCACAAGGTGCTGGACGCCTCCTCCACCGTGGCCGACGAGGTGCGAACGCTGGGCAGCCAGGTGAACCAGTTCGTCACCCGGATGCGGGCGGGCTGAGTGTCAGGACAGCGGCCGGTGGGCGGCCGAACGAACGACGACCGATGGGAGCCGACCATGGCCTTGACGTTCCACGGGCATCCGTTTTCCTCGTACTGCCAGAAGGTGCTGACCGCCCTGTACGAGAACGGCACGCCCTTCGAGTACCGGATCCTGAACTTCGGCGATCCGGAGGCCACGCAGGACCTGGAGTGCCTGTGGCCGCTCAAGCGCATGCCGGTGCTGGTGGACGGGGACCGGACGGTGGTCGAATCGACGATCATCATCGAGCATCTCGGCCTGCACCATCCCGGCCCGGTGCGCCTGATCCCCGAAAGCGCCGCCGATGCCCTGCCGGTGCGCGCCATGGACCGGTTCTTCGACAACTACGTCATGACGCCGATGCAGCGGATCGTCTTCGACGCCATCCGCCCCGCGGACGAGCGCGACCCCCGTGGCGTGGCCGAGGCGCGAGCCCTGCTCGACACGTCGTACCGCTGGCTCGACGCCCACATGCGGGGCCATGCCTGGGCGGTCGGCGACAGCTTCAGCCTCGCCGATTGCGCCGCCGCGCCTTCGCTGTTCTATGCGGACTGGGTGCATGGGATCGACGAGGCGTTCGGCAACGTCCACGCCTACCGGCGGCGCCTTCTCGCCCGACCGTCGTTCGCGCGGGCGGTGGACGAGGCGCGGCCGTACCGCCCGTTCTTTCCGCTCGGCGCACCGGACCGGGATTGAGGGGCGGAGTTTTGTAATGGGGAGCGGGCGGTAACTCCTGACCCGAAGCAGACACGCAGCCTTCGGGGCCCACACGTCCCTTTCTGCGATAGCGACTGGGTGTTGCTAAACGCTGGAACTATTCCGAAGGGCAACTGGCTCATCTGCCTGACCTCTGTCACGGGCAAGCACTTCAATATCCCGCCGCACGCCGCAGGACTGACGTATCAGGAAGCTGCTCAGCCGCGTTGGCTATACGTTCCACAAGATCCGCAAACCATCCGAGAATTTCCCGCTCAGGATCTTGACTGTCAAGAAGTTCAAGCGTCATCATTTTGGCAGCTTCGTTGTTTAGCTTCTTTTTCACCTTGCTGATCTTTTGTTTCTTATCATGATCGTCTACTTCAACCCAAGGCTTCGTCGACTCGGAGGCCGCATGTACTTGCTCGGCGACCAGAGCGGGTACGTCGTCCATGTCACCGAATTCGACTTCGATGTTTAGTGCGGCTCGAATCGCCTGCGGGTGAAGATAGTTTTCGATCTCGCGCTTATTGGTCAGACGACCCCAGTGCCCTTCTCGAATAACCCTCTGAATGTGGGTCTCATACTGGGGAGGCTGCTTATCGTCGCGGTCGTAAATATGCATCTGCGGCGTGGAAAGCCGTTCAAGGTAACGGCGATCCACCCAATGCTTTAGGTTTCCGCCACTCAACATGATAATACCAATGCGAGGATCATCTTCGATATGCGGAATAATCGGATAGGCTGGCCTCAGAACGTTAGCGATATTCGACAGGAAGTCGATGTCAGTTGGACCTTCTACACACAAGAGCACGCGCACGCGCCCATCGGGCAAGACGCCTAGGGTATTCGCTACCTCTGCAAGAACTTCCTCACTTCCATGCCGGACCATCGGCACCAAGGTTGTTGGACTCCGCGAAACATACCGTATGGTTTCAATCGGCAACAGCCCAGCGATGGCTGGAACATGCGTTGTAACGATTACCTGAGCATCACCCATCTCCACCAAATTTCGCAAGGCTTTAATCAACATTATTTGGTTCGAGGGGTGCTGCGAATTCTCCGGCTCCTCTACGGCATAAATGATGTTTGGCGATCCACTACTCTCTTGGCGGCGCTCAGCTTCAGCTCGAAAGAAGTTCAGCAGGATCAATCGCCGAACGCCACTTCCGCGCTTATCGATCGGAATGCCGTTATCGTCGGCCAGCGATAGCTTGAAGCCATCCCATTTTGGCTCAGACTTAAAGCTTGGTCGGAGTTCAGCTGCAAGTTCTGGAGCCATATCATTGAGCTTGGCCAGCGTCCTTTCAGCTACTTCTGTGGCCTGCGCGCGCACCTTTTCGCGGATATTTTGCAACTCCCCCTCGACAGACTTTAGCGCTTCTTGGACGGCTAATTTCATGGGATCTTGAACTTCGCTATCATCGACCTTGTTGGGCCGATCGGCCTGAAACAGGGCAAATGAGGGCAATAGTTTCTGTAATTGCTCCCAAACCTTCTTTCCTTCCTCTACATCCATTGGTACCAGCTGAAGTTCTGGCCGCAAATCTTGCACATGCGCATAAATAGCACGCCGAATCTCAACATTAGAGCGCTTGTCGACTCCACTTAGATCGATACCAAGGCTTTCCGCTCTCTTTTTCAAATCAGCCTGCTTTAGGCTTAGCAGATCCTGCATCCCCTCGGCGGTTGGAAATAATGCAGCAGCGAATACGCTTATTTTAGGCGTTCTTGAATTACAATCAATTTGCTTAACGATATGCAGCAGCCCATCTCTTCCAAGAAGATGCTCTGCAGCAATAGTAGTAGTCGATCTTGAATCAACAACAACTTCAGCAGGTAGATCATCGAAAGCGCATTCTATTTCGACAATCTTACCGACATTCTTTACGCAAACATCAGAAGTGTCAATTTTAACCGTAGAATTATTGAAGAATATCTCAAGCGCCTCGAGCAGAGTGCTTTTACCAACATCGTTACGACCAATGATCGACGTAAAATCGCCGATTTCAAGTTCGGTCCGAGTGCTGTAACCGCGGAAGTTGGTGATTGCAAGCTGACGAAGCCGCATATAATCCCCCTTTAGCATCTATGGCCTGGGAGACGCCCGTACGGCCACGCTCAAGCCAATTATCTGATAACGCATCAGGGTTGTTATTTCCAGATAAAGACACTCCGAATCAGAGAGCCTCCCTCTCCATCGCATACTATTATATGCGCATAGCGTGTTTGCGTGGCGCTTCAGAAGCTTAGGTGCGCGCCACAGACAGACGTATCGTTTATGCTTCCGCTCCTGGCGCAAAGTGAACGCTTTGCTGCAATCCCCTACCCCACCTCCGCCCCGTCCAGGTTGTTCCACCCCCACTGCTCCCAGCCGTTGTCGAGGACCGCCGCGAAGGGGTCGCCGTCGGGGAGGCCCTCGCAGGCGACCATGGAGGGCATCACCCAGTGGGCGCCGCGCGTCCACCACAGGCTGGGGTGCTCGGGGAGGTCGCCGACCATCGCGTCGAGCCGGGCGCGGTGCACCGGGTTCACCCCGGCGAACACCGGCGGCGGGCGGCCGAGAAAGGTCATCTCGCCGGGCAGGAGGTCGGGGGCGATGCCGCCGGTGCGGCAGCTCTCCAGCGCCACCTCCTCGGCGCGGGCGAACCAGGGGGCGATCAGGTAAGGGACGCTGGCGAGGTCCATGCCCCCGGGCAGCGCGGCCGCAATCACAAAGGGATAGAGCCGGCCCACCCGGTCGGCGCTGGGCACCAGCACACCGGCAGCCGCGGACTCGCCGCACACCCCGGCGGAGAGCGCGAAGCGCCACACCGGACTGGCGGCGAACAGCCGCTCCCACGCCGCGCCGATGCGGCGGCGGCTGACCGCCAGAGCGGCCTGCAGCCAAGCGTCGAACGGCTCGACGAAGTCGCGCGGCAGGCCGGCGCCGACGAAGTCGCCGCGCGCCGGCACCTTGCCGTGGAAGCCGGGGCCGAAGCCCGTTCCGCCTGATCCGGCCGATCCCGTCATGAGGGCGCCTGCGGCCGGGGAGCCTGGCTCAACACCTCGCGCACGCGCCCGATCAGCGCCTCGTCGGCGGGGACCCTGGCGAAACCCACGTCGAACAGCGCCGCCAGATGCTCGCCAAGCGCGCGGCGACGCCCCTCGTTGGGCGGACCGGGCAGCGTGCGCTGCCAGTCGGCGGCCATCCACTCGTTGAAGAAGGCGAGATCCAGCGGCTCATGGCCACCCAGCATCAGGTAGGCGCGCAGCGACAGGCGGAGCTGGTCCGGCCGCGCCCAGTTGGTGCGCAGCTGCTCCTCCAGCCGCAGCACGACGCGCGACAGGAAGATGCTGCGCAGCGCCCGGCGGTAGGCGCCGTCGGCCAGCCGGCCCAGCCGCTCGCCCTGGTACAGCCCGCCGGTCAGTTCCAGCGGCGGCCAGGGCTTGTGGTCGGCGTAACCGGTCGGGATGGCGCGCAGCGCATCCAGCGCCGGCAGCACCGCGGCGAAGTCGGTGTCGTCCACGCGGCCAAGCGACCGCGGCGGCGTGTCGAGCGCCGTCAGCGCCTGCGCGGCGCGCTCGCCGGCCGCGTCGACGCGGGCGATCAGGTCGAGGTTGCCGGAATGGCTGCGCACCCAGAATAGCGCCACCGCCAGCGCCGCCGCCAGCGTGCCGCCGACCAGCACCCCGCCGCGCAGGCGCCGCGCCCGTTCCAGCGCCACGTCCACACCGGCCAGATTGGCCTCGGCGAACACCAGTTCGGGGAACAGGCG
>JAEYOB010000199.1 GCA_023412175.1 Pseudomonadota bacterium
CTGCCGTCCTGATGGCGGCGGGCGGGATCGCCGCCGCCGCGCCGCCTGCCGCCGCGCCATCCCCGGCGACGCCGCCGCTCCGCTCTGGGCGCGGCAATGCGCCAAGGAACCCGATGGCCGGGAGCAATGCTTCGTGGAGCAGTACGCCGTGGCCATGCCGGCGGGTACGGTGCTGCTGAACGTCCGGTTCAGCAGCACCGGGCCGGAGGGCGGGGCCAGAATGGTGCTGACCGCGCCGTTGGGCGTCCTGGTGCCGCCGGGCTTGTCGGTGTCCATCGACAAGGGCAAACCGATCACGCTGCCGTTCGACCGCTGCGATGGCGGCGGCTGCTGGTCGGCGGTGGAAATCGACCGGCCGGCGCTCGACCAATTCCGGCGCGGAAGCGGGATGATCGTCCGGTTCAGCACCGGCGACCGCAAGACCGTGGACGTCCCGATCGCCCTGGCCGGGCTGGACGCCGCGCTGAAACAGCTCGCACACTGATACGGATTCCAGTAGGACACGATGGCTCGCAAGACACGGCCGGCCGGCAAGGCGGCCCGCCCCGGCGCCGCACAGCCCCAGGCGGTTCCCATCCACACCGCCATCGACATGGCCTATCGCCATTGGGAGGCGGGCCAGATGCAGCCGGCGGAATTCCTGGCCCGCCAGATCCTGGCGGTGTGGCCGGGCCAGCCCGACGTCCTGCACCTGCTGGGCCTGATCGCCCATTCCCTGGACCAGCCCGATGTGGCGATCGAGCACTTGCGGCAGGCCTGCGCCACACCGGAGGCGCGCCCCGCCTATCTCAGCAACCTCGGCGAACTGTGCCGCCGCCGCGGCCTGCTGGCCGAAGCCGAGCGGGCGGCCCGGCGGGCGGTGGCGCTGGACGGCACGGCGGCGGCGTCGTGGAGCAACCTGGGCATCATCCTCCAGGAAGCGGGCAAGCTGGAGGAAAGCGCCTTCTGCCTGCGCCGCGTGCTGGCGCTGGATCCCGCCATGGCCGAAGGGCACAACAACCTGGGCAACACCCTGCGCTGCCTCCGGCAGGTGGACGAAGCCGCCCGGCGCTACGGCGCCGCCCTCACCCTCGATCCGTCCTACATCGACGCCTGCTGCAACCTGGGCAGCCTGAACGGCGACCTGGGACGGCACGAGGAGGGGCTGGCGCTGCTGCGCCGCGCCATCGGTCTGGAGCCGCGGATGACCGACGCCTATCTCAACGCCGCGGAGATGGAAATCACCCGCGGCCGCTGGCTGGAGGCGCTGGGCTGGCTGGAGGCGCTGCGCGACTTCACCCCCGATCACCCGGCGTTGCCCGCCGGGCGCTCCCGCATCCTGCTGAACCTCGGCCGGGCGGCGGAGGCACTGGCGGTGGCCGAGGAAGCCCTGGTCGCCACGCCCAACCATCCCGGCATCCTCAACGCCGCCGGGGCCGCGCTGGCGGCGTTGGAACGCCACGACGCGGCGCTGGACGCCTTCGGCAAGGCCGCCGCGTCGGACGACGACGCGGGTGCGGCCGGGCTGGTCAGGCGCGGCACCCTGCTGCTCCAGCTCGGCCGCCTCGAAGAGGCGGGTGCCGCCTTCGCCGAGGCCCGGCGTCGCTTTCCCCGTTGCGCTTCCGCGTGGCACGGCGCGGTGGACCTGCTGCCCTGCGACCGTGACGACGCCGAGCGGCTGGAAGCGATGCTGGACGAAACGCCCGGCCCCAGTCCCGGCGACCGGACCATGCTGCACTTCACCCTGGGCGCGGCGTGGCTGGCCGCCGGAGAGGCGGAGCGCGCCTTCACTCACTTCGCCGAGGGCAACAGGCTGAAGCGCGCCACGGTCACCTTCGACGCGGAGGCGGCCGAACGGTGGCTGGAGGCCATCGTCAGCACCTTCACCGCCGACCGGCTGGCGACGGGAGCGGCTCCGTCCGCCGATCCGTCCGAGCTGCCGGTGTTCGTGATCGGCATGCCGCGGTCCGGCACCACTCTGGTGGAACAGATCCTGGCCTCCCATCCCGCCGTTCATGGTGCCGGCGACCTGCCGGTGATGGCGCAGGTCGTCGAGCGGGTCTTCCTGCCCGACGGAAGCCCGGCCGTTTTTCCCGGCTTTGTGGACGCGGCCAGCCCCGACGATCTGGCGGCCCTGGGCCGGCGCTATCTGGAGCAGGTGGCCGGCATGGCCGGCGACGCCTGCCGGCTGGTGGACAAGACGCCGCTGAATTTCCTCTACGCCGGGCTGATCGCCCTGATGCTGCCGGGCGCTCGCATCGTCCATTGCCGGCGCGATCCTCTGGACTGCTGCCTGTCCAACTACACCCGCCTGTTCACGGACGAGAACGCTTTCTCCTACGACCTGACCGAACTGGGGCGCTTCTACCGCGGCTACGACAGGATGATGGAACACTGGCGGCAGGTTCTGCCGCTGGGCCGCTTCATCGATGTGCGGTACGAGGATCTGGTGTCCGACCCGGAAGCCCAGTCCCGCCGTCTGGTGGAGTTCTGCGGCCTGCCGTGGGCGCCGGCCTGTCTGGACTTCCACCCTGCCCGGCAGCGCGTCCCCGCGGCCGGCGGCGCCCAGGCGCGCCGCCCGGTCCATGGCGAGGCCGTCGGGCGCGGAAGGGCGC
>JAEYOB010000200.1 GCA_023412175.1 Pseudomonadota bacterium
TCTGATGTGTATAAGAGACTGCTCTTCCGCCACCATGTCGATGACGCCGGCGGGGCACTCCGCGGCGCAGACGCCGCAGCCCTTGCAGAAGTCGTAGTTGAACTGGAACCGCTTGCCGGGGCCGAGCTTGATCACCGCGTTGTCGGGGCAAACCCCGAAGCAGTTGTCGCACTCGAAGCAGTTGCCGCAGGACAGGCAGCGCCGTGCTTCGAACAGGGCGTTGGTCTCGTCCAGGCCACCCGTCACCTCGTCGAAGGTGGTCTGGCGGCGCAGCAGATCCAGCGTCGGCTGTACCGTCTGCGGGGCATCCGTGTAGTACCACGTGTTCAGGCGATCGTAGTCGGCGGTCGGGCGCTTGGCCGCCGGTTCGTACGCCGCGCCGCGCAGGTAGGCGTCGATGTGGCGGGCCGCCTTCTTGCCATGCCCCACCGCCACGGTGATCGTGCGCTCCGACGGCACCATGTCGCCGCCGCAGAACAGCCCCGGATAGCCGGTCTGCAGGTCCGGGCCGACCTTGATGGTGCGGTCCTTGTTGACCTCGACGCCGGGCACCTGCTCGATCACCGTGGTGTCCACGTCCTGGCCGAGCGCCAGCACCAGCGTGTCGCCCTCCAGCGTCTCGTACTCGCCGGTCGGCTGCGGCCACCCGTTCTCGTCCAGCGCCATTTTCTCGACGACCATCCCGCCCTCGTCCATGCGCTTGATGGTGCGCAGCCAGTGCAGGACGACGCCCTCCTCCAGCGCCTCCTCGACCTCGAAGTCGTGCGCCGGCATCTGCTCGCGGGTGCGGCGGTAGACGATGACGGCCTCCTCGGCGCCCAGGCGCTTGGCGGTGCGGGCCACGTCCACGGCGGTGTTGCCGCCGCCGTAGACCACCACGCGGCGGCCCAGCTTCGGCGGCTCGGCGCCCGTCTCCATGCCGCGCAGAACCGACACGGCGTCGAGGATCTGGCCGGCGCCGCCGGCCGGGATGTCCACGCGCTTGGCCAGATGCGCGCCCACGGCGGCGAAGCAGGCGTCGAAGCCCTCGGCCTGCATGGCGGCGGGGATGTCCTCGATCTTGGTGTTGAGCCGCAGCTCGACGCCCATGTCGAGGATGCGCTGCACCTCGGCGTCGAGCACGTCGCGCGGCACGCGGTAGCTGGGGATGCCGAAGCGCATCATGCCGCCGGCCTTCGGTCCGGCCTCCGCGATCACGACCTCATGCCCGAGGCGGGCGAGGTGGTAGGCGGCCGACAAGCCGGACGGGCCGGCGCCGATCACCAGCACCTTCTTGCCCGACGCCGGGCCGGGCTCGACCTTCCAGCCCTCGCGGATGGCGAGGTCGCCGAGGAAGCGCTCCACGGCGTGGATGCTCACCGGCTTGTCGAGCTGGCTGCGGTTGCAGGCGCTTTCGCACGTGTGATAGCAGGCGCGGCCCATGATGGCGGGCAGCGGATTGTCCTGCACCAGCTGCTGCCACGCGGCCTTGTAGTCGCCGCTCTCGGCGTGGAACAACCAAGCCTGGATGTTCTCGCCGGCCGGGCACTGCTTGTTGCAGGGCGGCAGATGGTCGTTGTAGACGGGCTTCACCGTCCGCCAGGACCCGGTGAGGTTGGCGAGCGACGTGCCGACGTCGAGCGTGATGGCGAAGGGGCGATTGGCCGCGGTGGTTTTGGGGGGCATTACACGGCCTCCTCGTCACGGATCAGGTTGAAGCGGCGGCAGTTCTCGTCGGCCATCGCCTGGATGCGGGCCAGCGACGCCGCGGCGTGCGGGTTGTCGGCCTTGAACAGGTGGGCGAAGCGGCGCTGCGGCTTCAGGTACTCGATCACCGGCACCTTGCGGCGGATCGCCTTGGAACCGGTCACCACACCGTGCTCCGCCTCGAACAGCGGGAACAGGCCGCTCTCGGCGGCGAGGCGGGCCAGCTTGATGGTGTCGTGGCTGAGCGTGCCCCAGCCGAGCGGGCAGGGCACCATGATGTGGATGTAGCGCGCCCCGCGGATCGACATGGCCTTGGTCACCTTGCGCTCCAGGTCGTGGAGGTCGGAGACGGTGGCGGTCGCGACGTAGGGGATGTTGTGCGCCATGGCGATCAACGGCACGTTCTTGCCGGTGCCGAAGACGTTGCCGGGCGCCTCGCCCACCGCGGGCGTGGTGGCGGTGCGGGCCGCCGGCGGGGTCGCCGAAGAGCGCTGCACGCCGGTGTTCATGTAGGCTTCGTTGTCGTAGCAGATGTAGAGCACGTCGTCGTTGCGCTCGAACATGCCGCTGAGGCAGCCGAAGCCGATGTCGGTGGTGCCGCCGTCGCCGCCCTGGGCGATGACGCGGGTGTCCGCCTTGCCCTTCACCCGCATGGCCGCCGCCACGCCGGTCGCCACCGCCGCGGCGTTGCCGAACAGCGAGTGGATCCACGGAACCTGCCAGGAGGTCTCGGGGTAGGGGGTGGTGAACACCTCCAGGCAGCCGGTGGCGTTGACGCAGATGATCTTGCCGTCGGTGGCCTTCATCGCCGTGTCGATGGCGTAGCGTGCACCAAGGGCCTCGCCGCAGCCCTGGCAGGCGCGGTGGCCGCAGGTGATGGCGTTGGAGCGGTCCTCGGAGGACTGCACCGTGCGCGTCTCGGGATCCAGCAGGCGGTTGCCGACGGTCAGCGTGCCGGTCTGGTAGAACTTGACGGTCTGGGACATGCCTTCGTCCTCCCTCACAGCACGTTCTGCGCGTCCGCGCCCATGTGGCGCAGGATGTTTTCGGCGATCGGGCCGGAGCGGCGCGTCTCGCCCATGCGGGCGATCTCGGCGTCCACCACCTCGCGCTTGAGGTCGAGGAAGTGCAAGTCGAAGTGCGGCTCGCTCTCGACGTTGGCGAGGAAGCCCTTCAGCGAGGCCCGCGTGATCGGGCGGCCGCCGAGGCCGGCGATCAGCGTGTAGACGCGGCTGTGGTGGCCGCGCAGCGCCATGCGGACGTGGGAGGCCAGCACGCCGCCCATGCCGACGGCGAGGTTCTTCTCCAGCACCACCACGCGCTTGGCGCCCAGCAGCGCGTCGCGCACCTGCTCCAGCGGGAAGGGGCGGAAGGCGCCGATGTAGAGCGCGCCGACCTTGTGGCCGTCCTCGCGCATCTCGTCGATGCTGTCCTTGATGGTGCCCATCACCGAACCCATGGCGACGACGATGGTCTCGGCGTCCTCCGTGCGGTAGGTGCGCACCAAGCCACCCGAGTCACGGCCGAAGATCGCCTTGAACTCGGCGGCGATCTGGGGGATGCGGTCGAGCGCCTCCATCTGCTTGTGATGGGCGAGGTAGCGCACCTCGGTGAAGGCCTCCGGGCCGACCATGGCGCCCATGGAGACGGGATCGGCGGTGTCCAGCACCTGCTGAGGCTCGAAGGGCGGCAGGAAGGCGTCCACCTGCTCCGGCTCGGGGATGTCCACCCGCTCGACCGCGTGGGTCAGGATGAAGCCGTCCACGTTGACCATCACCGGGCAGGACAGTTCCTCGGCCAGCTTGAAGGCCTGGATGTGCAGGTCCACCGCCTCCTGGTTGGTCTCGGCGAACAGCATGATCCAGCCGGCGTCGCGCACCGACATGGCGTCGGAATGGTCGTTCCAGATGTTGATCGGCGCGCCGATCGCCCGGTTGCCGAGGGTCATCACGATGGGCAGGCCGAGGCCGGAGGCGTTGTACACCGCCTCCATCATGTACAGCAGGCCCTGGGAGGCGGTGGCGGTGTAGGTGCGCGCACCGGCCGCCGACGAGCCGATGGCGACGGACAGCGCCGCGAACTCGGACTCGACGTTGATGTATTCGCAGTTGGTGAGGTGACCGTCGCGCACCAGCTCCGCCAGCCCCTCAACGATGTGCGTCTGGGGGGTGATGGGGTAGGCGCAGACGACCTCGGGACGGCAGAGCGCAATGGCCTCGGCCATCGCGTGGCTGCCTTCGACCTGCTTCAGCATGGGGGTTCCCTCCAGATCAGACGAGGCAGTGTTCGTACGCGGCGGTGGCGGCGCGGGCGTTGGCCTCGCCGATCTTGCCGGGGAAGGTCTCGCGGATGGCGGCGAGCACCGAATCGATCTTGATCTGCCTGGTGATGGCCGCGAAACCGCCGAGCAGCGCCGCGTTGGGCAGCGGGCGGCCGACGTGCAGGCGGGCCAGGTCGCTGGCCGGCACGCAGTGCGCGTGCCCCGCGGGGAAGCGGGCGATGTAGTCGGCGATGTGCAGTTCGTCGAAGCCGCGGCCGGAGTTGATCAGCACATAGCCGGTTTCCGGCAGGCCCTGGAAAACGTCCACGGAGTGGAACAGCGTCGGGTCCTGGACAATGAGGGCGTTCGGTTCGAGGATGGGTTCGCGCAACCGGATCTCCTTGTCGTCGATGCGGCAGAAGGAGACGACGGGGGCACCCGTGCGCTCGGAACCGAAGCTGGGGAATGCCTGGGCGTGCTTGCCTTCCTTGAAGGCAGCGACGGAGAGCATTTCGGCGGCGGTGACCACGCCTTGCCCTCCACGCCCGTGGAAGCGGACCTGGAACATTGAGCGTCCTCCAGAAGAGCACTCTTGTTGATTGTCCGCATGTGATAAGTGGTCATACCACTCGCCGGCATTGATGTAGCGCAATGCCATCAGACAAAATGGGGATATACGCGCAAATTAACCTGAATTTAGTTAATTTGCGCGCTCCGGCGGCGGCGACGGGTGTCCGAGGCGTTGGTTTGCCGTGCCGTCAGGCTTGCAGGGCCGAGAGCCACGCGTTGATCTGGGCGACCGACATGACCTGCACTTTGGCTGCGGGAATGGAACTGGCCTGGGCCTTGGACATGGCTGCGAGGTTTTCCGGGCTCAGCCCCGTGATCTGGTTGTTGGTCAGGCTGGCGATCTGGGCGGGAGACAGCACGCTGATCTGCGTCGAGGTCAGCGCCGCGATGTTGTCGCGGCTCACCGCCGCCATCTGCTCGGTGGTCAGCGATGCGATCTGCGCGAATTGCAGGGCCGGGAACTGGCTTGTCGTCAACGCGCCGATCTGAGTCGGCCTCAGTGCGGCCAGTTGGGTCTCCGCCAGGGCGGCGAAGCTGGCGGTGCCGAGCCCGGCCAGCGCCGCCGTGTTCAGGGCAGCCACCTGGGCGGTCGACAAGGCGGTGAACTGGACGGTGGTCAGCGATTCCAGTTGGGTGGCGGTCAGGCCGGAGACTTGGGTGGATGAAAGTGCGCCGGGGATGCCGTCGCCCAGCGCGCCCAGTTGGGTCGTCGTCAGCGCACCGATCTGGGTTGGGGTCAGGCTGTCCCGTTGGGCCGTTGTCAGGCTCGCGATGCCGTTGGCGCTGAGCCCGGCGAGCGCCGCCGTGCTCAGGGCGGCCACCTGCCTGGCCGACAGCTCGCCGATGTCGGCGGCGTTCAGCCCCGCCAGTTGGGCCGAGGTCAGGCTCGCGACCTGCGCGGAACTCAGCCCGGCGACCTGGGCGGCCGACAGCGCCGAGACGTTGTCAGCGCTCAGGGCCTGGAGCTGGGACGAGGTCAGCGCGCCGAGTTGCGTGTTGCTCAGCGCTACGACGTTGGCCGTGCTGAGC
>JAEYOB010000225.1 GCA_023412175.1 Pseudomonadota bacterium
CCGACCAGCGCGCAGGCGACGCCGACGCCGATGGCGTTCTTGGCGCCGTCGGCAAGGCTCTGGATCAGCAGGCCGACGGTGTCACGCCCATTCCGGAACCCCAGGCAGATGACGACGAGCACGCCGACCAGGGCGAACGCCACATGCTCGGTGCGCAGCCCCATCTTCCACAGCACCGCCGCGGCAATGCCCAGAAGCACCCAGAACACCACGCGCAGCACCATGGTGCCGAACTGCATGGCCAGCCGCGAGCCGAGGATCAGCGCCGCGGTCGCCGCCAGCCCCATGACGCCGGCGAACAGCGGCGTGAAGCCGGAGAACAGCAGGAACACCAGCGCCGCCAGCGGCAGCATCAGGTACCAGCCCTCGACCACCGCCTTGAGCGCATTCGGGCATTCGGCGCGCGGCAGGCCGACGAGGTTGCGCTTGCCGGCCTCCAGATGGACCATCCAGAAGGCGCTGCCGAAGTAGAGGATCGCCGGAATGGCGGCGGCCAGCGCCACCTCGCTGTAGGGCACGCCGATGGACTCGGCCATGATGAAGGCCGCGGCGCCCATCACCGGCGGCATGAGCTGCCCGCCCATGCTGGCAGTCGCCTCGACGGCGCCGGCGAAGGCCGGGCGGTAGCCGAACCGCATCATCAGCGGGATGGTGAACTGCCCGGTGGTCAGCACATTCGCCACGCCCGAGCCGTTGATCGTCCCCATCAGGCCGGAGGAGATCACCGCGACCTTCGCCGGCCCGCCCTTGGCGTGGCCGACGAGGCCCAGCGAGACGTCGTTGAACAGCTTGATCATGCCGGCGCGCTCCAGGAAGGCGCCGAACAGGATGAAGAGGAAGATGTAGGTCGCGGAAACGAAGGTCGGCGTGCCGTAGATGCCCTCGGTGGACAGGAACAGGTTGTCGATCACCTGATCGATGTCGTAGCCGCGGTGCCCCAGCCCGAATGGCAGGTGGCGGCCGAACAGCGCGTAGGGAATGAAGACGCCGCACATGATCGGCAGCACCCACCCCATGATGCGCCGCGCCGCCTCGAACACCAGCGCGATCACCAGGGCGCCGACCACGAGGTCGGTGGTGTTGGGATCGCCCGAGCGCAGGATGATGTCAGCCTCGAACCACCAGTGGTACAGGCCCAACGCAAAGGCGGTGAAGCCCAGCAGCCAGTCGTACCAGGGGATGCCGCGCCGCTCCTCCTGACGGAAGCCGAACAGGGCGTACGTCATCAGCAGCAGGAAGCCGACATGGATCGACCGCACCACCAGACTGGACAGCGGGTTGAACGCCGCCGTCCAGATTTGGAAGACCGAGAACAGCACGGCGATGAGGAAGACGGCCTTACCGGCCGTCCCCTCGAACGCCACCACCGTCGATGGGTTCTCGCGGTCGATGATCTGGCGGATCTTGGCGTCCGCCTCGCCCCCATCGAGGGATTTGTTCACTGCGGTCACAGCGCGGCTCCGAAGCCCGCGGCCTTATTTCAGCAGCCCCTTTTCCTTATAGAACTTCTCCGCGCCCGGATGCAGCGGCACGGGCGACTTGGCCGCATCGGCGTCGAGCTTGACCTGCTTGGCGGCGGAGTGCGCTGCGGTCAGGCCGTCCAGGTTCTCGTACATGGACTTGGTCATGGCGTAGACCGCAGCCTCCGAGACGCCGCTATGCGTGACGAGGAAGTTGCGCACGGCGGCGGTCGGCACCGCATCGGTCTGGCCGTTGTAGGTGCCGGCCGGGACCGTCTCGGCAATGTAGGCCGGGTCGCCGACCTTCTGCACGATGTCGGCCGGAACCGAGACCACGGTGATCTCCTGCGAGGTCGCGAGGTCCTTCACCGCGGCGACGCCCAGGCCCGCCGAGATCAGCGTCGCGTCGAGTTGGCGGTTCTTCATCAGGTCGACCGATTCGGCGAAGGGCAGATATTCGGTCTTGGCGAAGTCGTTGTAGCTCATGCCGGCGGCGCCGAAGATGGCGCGGGCGTTGAGTTCGGTGCCGGACTTCGGCGCACCGACGGACACGCGCTTGCCCTTCAGGTCGGCCAGCGTCTTGATGCCCGAATCCTTGGCGGCAACGATCTGGATGTAGTTGGGATAGATCCCGGCGACGGTGCGCAGCTTGTCGAGTTTCGCCTTGAACCCGGCCTCCTCGCGGCCCTTCCAGGCGTCGGACAGCGAGTCGCCGAGCGTGAAGGCGATTTCGCCGCGGCCGCCCTGCAGCAGGTTCAGGTTCTCCACCGATGCCTTGGTCGCCTGCACGGTGACCTTCGCGTTCGGGATCGCCTTGGAATAGATGCCGTTCAGCGCCACGCCCAGCGGGTAGTAGACGCCGCTGGTGCCGCCGGTCAGGACGGTGACGAATTCCTGGGCATGCGCCGGGACGGCGACAAACAGACAGACTCCGAGCGCAGCAGCAAAACGCTTCATCGCGCGACCTCCCCTCCAGTTATTTACACGTTGTTCGTGACAGCGATGATTGGACGAGCAACTGTATCCCGGCCGGACGCGCTCCGCCAGTGTGGAAGACCGCAAAGGGATGGCCTAGGGCGTACTCCGTACGTCGGCTTGACCTCGGCCGGTTGTGACACCCTATCCTTGTACACGGGCCCAAAGGCGACCAGGGGGCTAAAGGGAGGAGAACCAAAGCATGAGCTGCACCGTCACCATGACCGTCAACGGCAAGGCGGTCACGCGCGAGGTCGAGGAGCGCACGCTGCTCGTCCATTTCCTGCGCGAACACCTCAGCCTCACCGGCACGCACGTGGGCTGCGACACCAGCCAGTGCGGCGCCTGCGTCGTCCACCTGGACGGCCAGTCGGTCAAGTCCTGCACCATGCTGGCGATCCAGGCCGAGGGCGCCTCCATCACCACCATCGAGGGCCTTGCGGCGGCCGACGGCACGCTGCACCCCATGCAGGCGGCCTTCCGCGAGCATCACGGCCTGCAATGCGGCTTCTGTACGCCGGGAATGGTGATGAGCGCGGTGGACCTCGCCGCGCACAACCCGAACCTGACCGAGTCGGAGGTCCGCGAGGGCCTGGAGGGCAACATCTGCCGCTGCACCGGCTACCACAACATCGTCAAGGCGGTGCTGGCGGGGGCCGAGGCGATGCGGACCGGCACGCCCGCCAAGGCCGCGGCCGAATAACGACAATACGGATCATGGGAGGACTTGTGCGATGGCGAACCCCAACGGCATCGGCGCGTCCGTGCGCCGCCGCGAGGATCAGCGCTTCCTGACCGGGCGCGGCACCTACACCGAGGACATCAACCGGCCGAACCAGACCCACGTCCACATCCTGCGCTCGCCGCACGCCCACGCGCACATCCGCGGGATCGACGCCACCGCGGCGTTGCAGGCGCCGGGCGTGGTGGCCGTGTTCACCGGCGCCGACATGGCCGCCGACAGCGTGAATTCTCTGCCCTGCGGCTGGCTGATCCATTCCAAGGACGGCTCGCCGATGAAGGAGCCTCCGCACTTCCCCATCGCCCGCGACAAGGCGCGCTACGTCGGCGATCCGGTCGCGGTGGTGATCGCCGAAACCCGCGAACAGGCCAAGGACGCGGCCGAACTGATCGAAGTGGATTACGACGAGGTGCCGGCCGTCGTCTCCCTGCGCCAAGCCGTGGACGGCGGCGCGGCGCTGGTGCACGACGAGGTGCCGGGCAACGTCTGCTACGACTGGCACCTGGGCGACGCGGCGGCGGTGGATGCGGCCTTCGCGCAGGCCGCGCACGTCACGAAGCTCGACCTCGTCAACAACCGCCTAGTTCCCAACGCCATGGAGCCGCGCGCCGCGCTGGGCGAGTACGATCAGGCGAACGGCGAGCACACGCTGACCACCACCTCGCAGAATCCGCACGTCATCCGCCTGCTGATGGGCGCCTTCGTGCTGGGCATCCCGGAACACAAGCTGCGCGTGGTGGCGCCGGACGTCGGCGGCGGCTTCGGCTCGAAGATCTTCCATTACGGCGAGGAGGCCATCGTCACCTGGGCCGCCAGGAAGATCGGCCGCCCGGTGAAGTGGACCGCCGAGCGCTCGGAGAGCTTCCTGTCCGACGCGCACGGCCGCGACCACCTCACCCACGCCGAACTGGCGCTGGACCAGAACGGAACCTTCCTGGGCCTGCGCGTCTCGACGCTGGCGAACATGGGAGCGTACCTCTCCACCTTCTCCACCTCGATCCCGACCTACCTGTACGCCACGCTGCTCGCCGGCCAGTACAAGACCCCGGCCATCTACGCCGAGGTGAAGGCGCTGTTCACCAACACAGCCCCGGTGGACGCCTACCGCGGCGCCGGCCGGCCGGAGGCCTGCTACCTGATCGAGCGTCTGGTCGAGACCGCCGCACGCGAGACGGGCATCGACAGGACGGAGATCCGCCGCCGCAACTTCGTCCCGCGCGAGGCCATGCCCTACCAGACGCCGGTGGCGCTCCAGTACGACACCGGCGACTTCGCCAAGAACCTCGACATGGCGCTTCCGGCCGTGGATTACGCAAGCTTTGCCCAGCGCAAGGCCGAATCCGCCCGGCGCGGCAGGCTGCGCGGCATCGGCTTCGCCACCTACATCGAGGCGTGCGGCATCGCGCCGTCCAACGTGGCGGGCGCCCTCGGCGCGCGGGCCGGCCTGTACGAATCGGCCGAGGTGCGCTTCCACCCCACCGGCTCGGTGACGGTGTTCACCGGCTCGCACAGCCATGGGCAGGGCCACGAGACGACCTTCGCGCAGATCGTCGCCGAACGCTTCGGCATCCCCATCGAAAACGTCGAGATCGTGCACGGCGACACCGCCAAGGTGCCGTTCGGCATGGGCACCTACGGCTCGCGCTCGCTGGCGGTCGGCGGCTCGGCGCTGGTCAAGGCGATGGACAAGGTCGAGCGCAAGGCCCGCAAGATCGCCGCCCACCTGATGGAAGCCGCAGAGTCCGACATCGAGGTGAAGGACGGCCGCTTCACCGTCGCTGGCACCGACAAGAGCGTCGGCATCGGCGACATCGCCCTGGCCGCCTACGTCCCGCACAACTTCCCGCTCGACGAGCTGGAGCCGGGACTGGACGAGCAGGCCTTCTACGATCCCAAGAACTTCACCTACCCCAACGGCTGCCACGTCTGCGAGGTGGAGGTCGATCCGGAGACCGGCGTCACCGAGGTGGTGGCCTTCACCGCCGTGGACGACTTCGGCCGGATCATCAACCCGCTGATCGTCGAGGGGCAGGTGCACGGCGGCATCGTCCAGGGCATCGGGCAGGCGCTGTACGAGAACTGCGTCTACGACGAGGAGACCGGGCAGCTCATCACCGGGTCCTACATGGATTACTGCATGCCGCGCGCCGACGACGTGCCGTCCTTCACGGTGAGCTACCACGAGGATGCGCCCTGCACGCACAACCCGCTGGGCGTCAAGGGTTGCGGCGAGGCCGGCACCATCGGCGCCTCCGCGGCGGTGATGAACGCGGTAATCGACGCGCTGGCCGAGCACGGCGTCACCCACATGGACATGCCGGCGACGCCCGAGAAGGTCTGGCGCGCCATCAACCAGTCCCGCCCGGCCATGGCGGCGGAATAAGGGAGGACACCCATGTACGCGTTCGAGTACCGCCGCCCGACGTCGCTCGCCGACGCCGTCGCCATGCTGGGCCAAGCCGAGGAGGGCAAGATCCTCGCCGGCGGCCAGACGCTGCTGCCCACGCTGAAGCAGCGCCTCGCCCGGCCGACCGAACTGATCGACCTGTCCGGGGTTCCCGAATTGAAGGGCATCCGCGAGGAGGCCGGCGGCCTGTTCATCGGCGCTTTCACCCGCCATGCGGAGGTCGCGGCAAGCGATGCGGTGAAGCGCCGCATCCCGGCCCTGGCCGAGCTTGCGGTGCACATCGGCGACCGGCAGGTCCGCGCGCTGGGCACGCTCGGCGGCTCCGTCGCCAACGCCGACCCGGCGGCCGACTATCCGGCCGCGGTGGTGGCGCTAAAGGCCACAGTGAAGACCGACAAGCGCGAGATCGCGTGCGACGACTTCTTCACCGGCATGTTCGAGACCGCGCTGGACGAGAGCGAACTGATCACGGGCGTGCGCTTCCAGGTGCCGGACAAGGCCGCCTACATGAAGTTCCGCAACCCGGCCAGCCGCTACGCCATGGTCGGCGTCTTCGTGGCGCGCTTCGGCAATGAGGTGCGCGTCGCGGTGACCGGCGCCGGCCCCAGTGCCTTCCGCGTTCCTGACATGGAAGCCGCGCTGACGAAGGACTTCCGCCCCGACGCGCTGAACGGCGTTGCGGTGAGTCCGCAGGGCCTCAACGGCGACATCCATGCCAGCCCGGAATACCGGGCGCATCTCGTGACCGTCATGGCGAAACGGGCGGTGGAGGCCTGCGGGTAACAGGTGGATCCGTAGGTTGGGTTGAGCCGAAGGCGAAGCCCAACGTGTCCGCAAGAGAAATCCGTTGGGCTTCGCTTGCGCTCAACCCAACCTACGCTATCCTTCTCGGCAGGTTCTTTAACCTGTCATCCCCGCGAAGGCGGGGATCCAGCCAGTACAGT
>JAEYOB010000248.1 GCA_023412175.1 Pseudomonadota bacterium
CCCTCGACCAGCTGGAACGCCAGGCCGCGCGCCGGGCCGGACAGGCCCCCGGCGTCGCGCAACGCCATCAGCGGCTTGAGCGTCGCCGCGACGTGCCCGCGCATCCACGCCTCCAGCCGGGCGCGCACGCGGTCGCTCTGCGTCTGGTCGAGCAGCGCTTCGGCGTTGGTCGCCACCGCCGGGGCCAGCATCGACGGACCGGCGGCCAGACGTGCCACCGCGATCCCGCGCCAGGACAGCACGCCGTCCCCGCCCAGCGTGAACGCCTCGTCCGGCTCCTGCTCCAGCGTCCGCACGCGGTTGGATATCTCGTCGCGCAGAGCCCGCCGGGCGGCGGACAGCAGCGCCCGCGCCTCCTCCGAGCGGTCCGGTGCGTCGGGCACGAAACGGAAGCCCTCCAAATGGCCGACCGCGTGCCCCTCCACCACCACCTCGCCATCGGCGCGCACGCCGCCCATCAGCGCCCGGCCGTCCGCCAGCGTGCGCACCAGCGTCGCCGAGCGGCGGTCGATGAAGCGCTGGGTCAGGCGTTCGTGCAGGGCGTCGGACAGCTTGTCCTCGATGACGCGCGTGCTCTCCTGCCAGTGCACGGGGTCCTTCAGCCAAGCCGGCCGGTTGGAGATGTAGGTCCAGGTGCGGATGTGGGCGATGCGCGCCACCAGCGCGTCGATGTCGCCCTCGGTGCGGTCGAGGCGGGCGACCTGCTTGGCCACCCAGTCCTCGTCCAGCCGCCCGGCCGGCGCCCGCAGGTAGCGGAAGATCTGCCCGAGCAGCCGGGTGTGCGCGTCCGACAGCACCTTACGGAAGTCGGGGACCTGGCAGACCTCCCACAGGAGCTGCACCGCCGGCTTGCCCTTGGCGAGCGCCATCACCTCCGGATCGCGCGCCAGCGCCTGGAGGGCGAGATGGTCGTCGGCGTCGCGGGTGCGGACCAGTTCGGGGATCGGCGGGCGCGCCTCCAGCGACTGCAGCAGGAAACCGGGCGTCTCGAAGCGCAGCGCCGAGTTGCGCCAACTCAGCGCCTTCAGCGTGTCGAACTCGTGGTTCTCGACGCGGTCGACCAGCTCGGGCTCCAGCTCGCCGACCTCGTCGGTGGTTCCGAAGGTGCCGTCGCGCATGTGGCGGCCGGCGCGCCCGGCGATCTGCCCGACCTCGGGCGGGCGCAGGCGGCGCGGCGCGAAACCGTCGAACTTCACGATGCGGGCGAAGGCCACATGGTCCACATCCATGTTGAGGCCCATGCCGATGGCGTCCGTCGCCACCAGATAGTCCACCTCGCCGGCCTGGTAGAGCCCGACCTGGGCGTTGCGGGTGCGGGGCGACAGCGCGCCCAGCACCACCGCGGTGCCGCCGCGCTGGCGGCGGATCAGCTCGGCCATGGCGTAGACGTCGGTGGCCGAGAACGCCACCACCGCCGAGCGCGGCGGCAGGCGCGTCAGCTTCTTGTGGCCGGAGTAGGTGAGCTGCGAGAAGCGCGGCCGGGTGATGAACTCGGCGCGCGGCACCAGCTTGCGGATCAGCGGCTGGATGGTGTCCGAGCCGAGGACCATGGTCTCGACCAGCCCGCGGGCGTTGAGCAGCCGGTCGGTGAAGATGTGCCCGCGCTCCGGATCGGCGCAGAGCTGGATCTCGTCCACCGCCAGGAAATCCACAGCGCGGTCGAGCGGCATCGATTCGACGGTGCAGACCCAGTAGTCGGGGTGCGGAGGAAGGATCTTCTCCTCGCCGGTGACCAGGGCGACCTTGGCCTTTCCCTTGACGGCAACGATCCGGTCGTAGTTTTCGCGCGCCAGCAATCGCAGCGGGAAACCGATCATTCCCGTGCGGTGACCGAGCATGCGCTCGATGGCGAGATGGGTCTTGCCGGTGTTGGTGGGTCCGAGGACCGCGACCACCCGGCCTCCCACCCCCGACGGGTCGTAGCGGGCCTCTACCATGGTTCTAAGCATTGGCGTGGGGGCGTGATATTGCAAGCGGAAGGGAAGCCGTGCACCGTATCGCGCCCATGGACCGCAGCCACCGGACGCGCTTTACTGGTGTGCCGGTCCCGATGAAAGAACAACAATGCCGGTAACGACAACCGCACCGGGAGGTTTCATGTTCCGCTCCGTCACACTGGCCGCCATCATCGCTCTTTCCGTCTCGGCTCCGGCCTGGGCGCAGACCCCGGCCGTCAGCCCCGAAGGCGCCGCCACCATGCGCGCCGCCATCGCCGACGGCCTGAAGCGGTACTTCCCGAACGGCAAGGAGGACGGCACCGAGTTCCGCTGGGCAGGCGAGCCGCAGGTGACGCCGGCCGGTGACCGCTACGACGTGGCACTCCCGGCGCTGACCGTGGTCACCGACGAGGACACCCATTTCGACGTCGGAACGATCCAGCTGAAGGTGGCCCCGAAGCCGGACTCCGCCTATGCGGTGGAGGCGACCTTGCCCGCCAGCATGACGATGCGCAATGGCGATACGCCGTCCGGCAAGCTGACCATCGGGAGCCAGCGTTTCACTGGGGTCTGGTCGGCCACCATCGAGAACTTCATGTCGGCGGATCTGGCCTACGGCGATCTGGCGCTGGTCGGGGACGACGAGGGGGCATTGCGCATCGCCTCGTTCACGGCGACGCAGGACATGCGCTCCGACGGGCCGGGCACCTGGGGCGGACCGGTGGCGGCGGCGCTCAGCGACGTGACGCTGACCGACGCGCAGAAGACCAGCCTGCTGAAAGTCGCCAACATCGCCATGGAGGCGACCTACGGCCGCATCGACATTGCCAAGATGGAGCAGGTCAAGGCCCTGGCGGCAACACACAGCGCCGCCGGCACCGAGCCGCCGGTGGCGCAGCTCCTGCCGCTGCTCGGCGGCATACTGGGCGAGGCGGTGATGCGCACGCGCATCACCGGCCTGTCCGCCGGCAACGACGAGGGACGCGTCGCCTTCGATCTTGCAACGTTCACCCTGGGCGTGCGCGACCTGGACCGCGACACCTCGACCACCGTGCTTGGCCTCAAGACCGACGGGCTGAAGATCGAGCCGCTGCCGGGACCCAAGCAGTTCATGCCCGAGCGCTTCGACGTGCAGCTCTCGCTGGGCAAGCTGCCCAACGCCGCGGTCGGGCAGGCGATCGTTACGCTGGCGGCGCTGGAGGAGCAGAAGAAGGCCCGGGGAGATGCCGAGGAAGGCAAGGCCAGCCCCGGCAAACCCAAGGGCAAGAAGATCGAGCCGGAGGAAGACACCCACGACGCGATGGCCACCGCCATCGGCAACGTGGTGATGGAGGCCGCCAGCCGGGCCGGGACCGAGCTGCGGATCGACCATTTGT
>JAEYOB010000283.1 GCA_023412175.1 Pseudomonadota bacterium
GAACTCGCCCCCGACCTGCCCGAGGCGCACCTCAACCTGGGCAACGCGCTGAGCGGCCTGGAGCGCTTCGGCGAAGCGGTCGCGGCGCTGGAGCGTGCGGTGGCGCTCCGCCCCGGCGACGGCAAGGCGCACAGCGCCCTGGGCTACGCGCTGGAGAAGCTGGACCGCCTGCCGGACGCGGAGACCGCCTGCCGCCGGGCAACGGACCTGTCCCCCGGCCTCGGCGAGGCGTGGGCCAATCTGGGGCGCGTGCTCAACGAGCAGGGCCGCACCCGCGAGGCGCTGGACGCCTACGCCGCCGCGGCGCGGGCGCGCCCGGACAACCCCAAGGACCACTGGAATCTCGCGCTGGCGCTGCTGCTCAACGGTTTTCTGGCGGAGGGCTTCGCGGAGTACGAATGGCGCTGGCTGTACGACGGCTTCCCCTCACCGCGCCGCCGCTTTGCACAGCCGGTTTGGAAGGGCGAGCCGCTGGCGGGCCGGACCATCCTGCTGCACGCCGAGCAGGGGCTGGGCGACGCCATCCAGTTCGCCCGTTACGCCCCGCTGGTGGCGGAGCGCGGCGGGCGCGTGGTTCTGGAGGCGCACGCACCGCTCCGCCGCCTGCTACAGGGATTGGACGGGGTGACGGCGCTGGCGACGCTCGGCGGCCCGCTGCCGGATTTCGACGTGCACTGCCCGCTGCTCAGCCTGCCGCGGCTGGTCGGCAGCATTCCGGCGAACGTCCCCTACCTCGCCGCCGGGGCGGATGCGGCGGCCGGCTGGCGGGCGCGACTCGGCGGCGGGATGAAAATCGGCCTCGTGTGGGCCGGCAACCCCGGCCACGCCAACGACCGCAACCGTTCCCTGCCGCTCGCCGCGATGGCGCCGCTGCTGAACACGCCCGGCGTACGGTTCTTCAGCCTGCAAAAGGAGCTGCGCCCCGGCGACCGCGCGATCCTGGCGGAGCACGGCGTTACCGACCTCGCCCCGGACCTCGGCGATTTCGCCGACACCGCGGCGGCGCTGGAGGCGCTCGACCTGCTGGTCACGGTGGATACCTCGGTCGCGCACCTTGCCGGCGCGCTCGGGCGGCCGGTCTGGCTGCTGCTGCCCTTCCTGCCGGACTGGCGCTGGATGACCGGCCGCTCCGACAGCCCGTGGTACCCGACCATGCGGCTGTTCCGGCAGGATCGGCGCGGCGACTGGCCGGGCGCCGTCGAGCGCATCGCCGCGGCGCTGGCCGGGTCCTGAAGCGAACGTCCGTCCGCTTCGGATCCACATCGCCTCATGTGCCGGCGGTCCAAAGCGGATCGCATCCGTGTTGCACAGACGTGGCGTGACGCGGCATGACAAACGGGAAACCCCGCCGAAGCGGGGCTAAGACTTTGATCTGCAGCGCTGAATAGATGGCGACCCCAGCAGGGCTCGAACCTGCGACCTGCCGCTTAGAAGGCGGCTGCTCTATCCAGCTGAGCTATGGGGCCGTATTCCCGCGGAGGGTGGAACGGTGGCCGTTTCTCAGAAGCGCGGCCGGTCCATGCGGAAGTTGTCGGCATAGTTGCGCGGGCGCACGCGGCGGACCGCGGCGTCCTGCACGGTGTACTCCCAGCCCTTGCGCTCGGCAAAGGCGATGGCGTCTTCCTTGGTCTCGAAGCGCAGCTTCACCTGGTTCAGCGTGTCGCCCGAGCTGGTCCACCCCATCAGCGGCTCCGGCCGACGCGGGGTTTCGATCTCGTACTCCAGCAACCAGAAATGCGTCTTCGCCCGCCCGGACTGCGTGGCAGCCTTGCTCGGCTGGGAAATCCGGACCTTCATGGACGACGCTCCTTCTTCTTGCTTCGTGGCACAACGGATCTCGATGGTCGGGGCGCCCGGATTCGAACCGGGGGCCTCCAGTACCCAAAACTGGCGCGCTACCAGACTGCGCCACGCCCCGTCGACGCGTGTGGAATACACGAACGCGGCGCGGACGGCAAGGTCGCCGCAGCCGCACGGGCTTACGCAGTTCCTCCGGATGCTCTATCAAGGGTCGCGCGCCCTGGGAGACACCGCCGCATGCCGCCATCCACGAGCCTTCCACCCGAGATTCGCCCTGTCGACGCCGTGGTCGCCGTGGTCGTCACCTTCCATCCCGGCCCCGACGTCGGCCGGACGCTGGAAGCCGCATTGGCGCAGGCGGGACGCGTGGTCGTGGTGGACAACGGTTCGTCGCCGGGGGAATTGGAGGTCGTCGAGGCGTTCGATGGCATGGGGCGGTTGGACTTGCTGCGCAATGCGGACAACCGCGGCATCGCGGCGGCGCAGAACCAGGGCATCGAGCACGCCCGCGCGCTCGGTGCGAAGTGGGTGCTGCTGCTCGACCAGGACAGCGTGCCTGAGCCGGACATGGTCGAAGCGCTGCTCGGCGTCATGCACCGTGACGGAGTCGGGCTCGCGTCCGCGGTGGCCTACGATCCCGGCCAGCGCAGACCGGCCAAGTTCCTGACCTCCCCGGACGGCCGGCGCGCCATCGTGTCCGAGCTGTCGAGCCCGGTGCTGCCGCACCTTCTCTACACCATCGCATCGGGAAGCCTCATCCCCCTGCCGGTCCTGGAACGGGTCGGCACCATGCGGGAGGATTTCTTCATCGATTTCGTCGATGTGGAGTTCGCCCTGCGGGTGCGGCGGGCCGGGTACGACGTGGTCGCCGTCCGCGAGGCCCGGCTGCGGCACCGTCTGGGCGCGTACGAGGAACGGCGGCTGTTCGGCCGCCTCATCGCCGTCACCCACCATTCGGCCGAGCGGCGCTACACCCAGTACCGCAACCGGATGCGCACCATGCGCCTGCACGGACGGGCCGTACCGGCGCTGCTGCGCTCGGAAGTGCGCGCCATCGCCGTGGACATGCTGCGCCTCGCCCTGTTCGAAGGCGACCGCTGGCGCAAGCTGCGCGCAACGCTGCGCGGCGCCGCCGCCGGGCTGTTCGGCTAGCTGCCGCTCATTCGGGGAACGGCGCGGAGTTCCTGCCTGCCAGAGGGCCCCGCAACAACCGCGACGCCACCGTCACGCCGACCGCCGACAGGCCGACCACCAGCACCAGGGCTCCCGCCATCCCGCCGGCAAGCAGGGCACCCACGCACACGATGCTCACGGAACCGACCACCGCCGCCAGATGCAGCGACGGCTGCGCCTGCCCGGTCAGGCGCG
>JAEYOB010000297.1 GCA_023412175.1 Pseudomonadota bacterium
GTGCGCAGCAGGGTGCGGGCGAAGCGGTCGGCGCGGTGCATGGTCGATTCCAGCGACTTGCCGACGGAGAAGCGCAACTGCTCCTTCGACCGCTCCAGTTCGGCCGCCGTGACGCCGTCGCGCGCCTTGCGCAGTTCCTCGAAGAAGACCGGGACCAGTTCGGCCGCCTCTTCCGGGCCGGTGCCGGCGTAGAAGCTGAGCGCCCCGCCATCCACGTACTGCATCGGCGATGCGTAGACCGAATAGACAAGGCCACGCTTCTCCCGGATCTCCTGGAACAGCCGCGAGGTCATGCCGCCACCCAGGATGTTGGCGAGGTGGCGCAGCGCGTAGCTGCCCGGATCCTCGGTGCCGACGCCGGGAAAGGCCGCCATGAAATGGACCTGCTCGGAATCCCGCTGGAGCAGGGCGGCACCGCCGCTGCTGGCGACCGCTTCCTGGAACGGCTCGTCCCTGGCCGGCAGGTGCCCGAACAGCGCCTCGATCCGGCGCGCCACCACGTCATGGTCCACATTGCCGGACACCACATAGACCATGCTCCGCGGGTCGTAGCGGGCGACATAGTCGAACAGGTGCTCGCGCCCGAAGCCGGCGACGTTCTCGCGCGGGCCCAGGATCGGGCGGCCCAGCGCCTGCCCCTGGAAGGCGGTGCGGCGCAACGCCTCGTACGCGACGTCCTCGGGCTCATCAGCGTAGCGGCCGATCTCCTGGATGACGACGCCGCGTTCCTTCTCGACTTCCTCCTGCGGGAAGACCGAGTTGAGCACGATGTCGCCGATGATCTCGCACGATACGTCCACGTGCTTGGCCGCCATCTGGGTGTAGTAGGCGGTCACGTCGTAGTCGGTGTAGGCGTTGAACTCGCCGCCGCGGTTCTCGATCTCCAGCGCGATGGCCAGGGCGTCGCGGCTCTCCGTCCCCTTGAAGATCATGTGTTCGAGGAAATGGGAGATTCCGTTGATCTCCGGGCGCTCGTTGCGCGCGCCCACCCCGACCCACAGGCCGCCGGTGATGGTGCCGAGATGGGGCAGGTGGTCGGTCAGCACACGGAAGCCGTTGGGCAGGACGCTCAGCTGGATGGTCACGCATACTCTCCTTGTCGGGCGGACGTCGGGCTTCGAGCGTTACCGGTAGCTGCGGTCCCTGCGCTGCTTCAGCAGCTCTTCCTGAACCCGCTCCGATTTCCCGCCGTCCGGCAGCTTCTCAAGATCGGATCGCGGCCTGCCCTGTTCAACCGGCTTGGGTCCAGCTGGTTTGGGCGGCGCCGGCTGTTCGTTGCGTTCCTGGTCCATGGCATGCCTCCTGGTGTTCATGGCGGAACATGGACAACACCGCCGCGTGGCCGGAATCGCGTTCTTTTGCGATTGCAGCCGGCAGCACGATCAATTTCCATTTCCATGGCCGGACGCCCGCCTCTTCGTCGCTGGCACGGCCACGGACGGAAGGGAGGATCGATTGCATGATCATGCAGACGGGAAACAGTCGTCCATCGGCCGGCACGCTGCGGGATTGGGCCGGGGCGCTGCTCGCGCGGGCCGGCCTCGCGGAGGATCGGGCGCGCGTCGTCGCCGACGTGCTGGTTGAGGGCGACCTCCTCGGTCACGACACCCACGGGTTGCAACTGCTGGCCCCCTACCTGGACGAAATCGCTGCGGACCGCATGGCGACGACGGGCGAGCCGACGGTGGTCGCCGATCACGGCGCCATCGCGCTGTGGGACGGCGGCTATCTGCCGGGGCCCTGGCTGGTGCGGCAGGCCATCGACGTGGCGTCGGCCCGCGCCGCGGTGCAGGGCACGGCGACGGTGGTGATTCGCCGCAGCCACCACATCGCCTGCCTCGCCGCCTATCTGCGGCCGGTGGCCGAGGCCGGGCGGCTGATCATCCTCGCCTCGTCCGATCCGGCGGTGAGCAGCGTGGCACCGTTCGGCGGCCTGTCACCGGTCGTCACACCGAATCCGATCGCCGCCGGTATCCCGACCGGGGGCGGGCCGATCCTTCTCGACGTCAGCACCTCGATCACCACCAACGGCATGACCGGCCGCCTGCACCGGCAGGGTGGCCGCCTGCCGCATCCCTGGGTGCAGGACGCGCAGGGGCAGGTAACCGATGACCCCGCGGTGCTGTTCACCGACCCGCCCGGCACCATCCTGCCCATCGGCGGCCAGGATCACGGCCATAAGGGTTTCGCCCTGTCGCTGTTGATCGAGGCGCTGACCGCCGGCCTCGGCGGCTACGGCCGGGCCGAGCCGGAGAAACGTTGGGGCGCCTCCGTCTTCCTGCAGGTCGTCGATCCGGCGCTGACGGGCGGGCAGGATGCCTTCCGTCACCAGATGGAGGCCCTGGCCCGAAGCTGCCGCGCCTCGCGCGTGCCGGAGGGGGCGCCGCCGGTCCGGCTGCCCGGCGAACGCGGGCTGGAACGGCGGCGGCAACAGTTGGAAGTCGGCGTGGACCTCGCCGCCCCGATTCTCGACACGCTCCGCGCCAGATCGGCGGCGTTGGGGGTACCGGTGCCGGACGGGCTCGGCTGAGCGCCGGAAGCCCGGAGACGGGGACAAGTTTCGGTTCGGGCGTGTGGGGCTTTGACCTCTTCGACCGCGCCTTGGCATACCGTCGCCGGAACCGTGCGACGAGGAAGGAATGCCGAGGGACGACGCCGACATCATGTTCATCGCCGGTTCCGGCGTGGACGGCGGCATCGGCCTGTCCGACCTGAGGCACCACCGGGGCGAGCCGCTCGTCCCGCCCGAGGCCGAGGCAACCTACCGCGACGCCCTGGAGCTATGGCAGGCCCGCGTTGATGCCGGCCTTGCCTTCGACGCTCCGGCGTTGATGCTGGCGCGCGATGGAGGCCGTTGGAGCGGTGTCGTCACCGGCTATGTCCAGAAGCGCGCCGCCTGCGATGCCGTTCGGGCCATGGAACCGCAGGCGCGGGCCGCCCGCTATGGGCGGGATGGCGGCCCATGGCCGCTGACCGCGGGCGTCCACCTCACGATCGTCACCTCGGATGGGTTGGTTCCGGCCACCCTGCGTCCGGCGTCGATGTTCATCGGCGGTGGCACGGCGGCCCTGTCCTGCACCGAGGGGCTGGATCCGTCCGACCTCGCCGGAACCATTCTCGATGCTGCCGGCGCGGCACGCCGCGCCCTGCTGGAGGAGTTCGGCGTTACGCCGAAGGAACGGCCCGGCACCCCGGTGACGCGCGTGCTCGGCGCGTACCTGCACCGGGGACTGGCCGAGATCGCCCTGGTGGCGGTTGCCGACCTCAGGCGCTCCGCCGTCCCCATCCCGTTCGCGCGGGTCGCCGCATCGCGGCTGCGCAGCCGATGGGAACCCGAAGCGTTGGACGCGCTGCCGTTGCGCGACGCGCTCGCGGGGCGGGCGGAAGCGCTGGGCATGCCGCTCGGCGCCCATTCCCGAATCGTGCTCGACCTGCTGCGCGGCTACGAGGCGTCGGCGGGCGCGCCTGAAATGGCATGACCGACCTTCAGCGCCACCCTGACATACGAGCGGTCGTCGAAGGACAGGGCGTCGAGGGGGACTCCCTTGGTCGAGACGTGGAGCCGGATCATCAGCGGGTCGTCGCGCAGGACCGCGGCCAGTGCCGCCT
>JAEYOB010000300.1 GCA_023412175.1 Pseudomonadota bacterium
ATCGAGGCCACCACGGACGCCGACCCGCGCGGGCGGATTGCCGAAGCCGTCGTCCGGCATGCCCGGCTGCTGGCGCTGGTTCCCGTCGCCCCGACGCTGGAGGACGTCTTCCTCGACGCCGTCCGCCCCTCCGGCACGGAGGAGGCCGCATGACCCGCTTCCTCGCCATCCTGCGCAAGGAGATGGCCGAATATTTCTCGTCCTCGATCGCCTACGCGGTGCTGATCGTGTTCTGGGTGGTCAGCGGCTATTTCTTCAGCTTCAACCTGTTCTTCGTCAACGCCATGCACATGGTGACGGCGTTCCACAACATGAGCGTGCTGCTGATCCTGGTAGCCCCGCTGCTCACCATGCGCGTCTTCGCCGAGGAGGCGAAGACCGGGACCCTCGAACTGCTGCTCACCCTGCCGCTGTCCGACGTAGAAATCGTGCTGGGCAAGTTCCTGGCCAGCCTGCTGGTGATGGTCCTGATGCTGGCCGGCACTGCGACTGCGGTAGTCCCGCTGGTGCTGTTCGGCGAGCCCGACCTCGGGCCGATCATCGGCGGCTATCTCGGCATCGCGCTTCTGGGCGCGGCGTTCCTGGCGATCGGCGTGCTGGTGTCGAGCTTCACCCACAATCAGATCGTCGCCGCCCTGGTCACCTGGGTGGTCATCGTGCTGCTGTGGTTCCTCGATTACGCCGGCAGCCTGCACATCGACTACACGCTGACCCGGCTGTCCGGCTACCTGTCGTTCTCGGTCCACTATGTCGACCTGATCCGCGGCGTTCTGAACAGCACCACCATCGTCTACTTTGCCAGCGTCATCGCCGCATCGCTGCTGCTGACCGTGCAATCCCTGCGAAGGCGGCACGCATGATAGCGGCAAGCAGGATGAAGGTGTGGGCCCGCCGGGTGGGGTTCTGGCTGCCGGTCGCGGCGATGCTGGCGGTGCTGGTCGCCGTCAACCTGCTGGCGGCGCGGTCGCCGGTGCGCCTCGACCTGACCAGCGCCGGCTCCTATTCGCTGGGGCCGGAATCGCGCCGCGTGGTCGAGGCGGTGGGCACGCCGGTCACCGTCACCTTCTTCTACGACCTGCGCAACAGGGCGATGCAGGACGCCAAGGCGTTGCTGGAGCAGTACGCCGCCAACCCGCTGATCACCGTGCGCGCCGTCGATCCCATGCTGCAGCCGGCCGAGGCCCGCCGCCACAAGGTGCAGTTTGCCGGCACGGCGATCTTCCAATCCGGGGATCGGCGCATCACCGTCAACGGTGGCACCGAGGTGGAGTTCACCAACGGCCTGATCCGCGCCGCGCAGCAGGCGGCGCAGACAGTCTGCTTCACCGACGGCCACACCGAGGCTGACCCGTTCAGCCTGAAGACGCACGACCATTTCGAGACCGACATGAGCCACGGCCACAGCCACTCCACCGGTGGCCGGGCGCTGGAGATCCACGAGCGGCACGGCATGGGCATGGCCCGTGACGCGCTCGACGCGCTGGGCTACCGGGTGCAGGCGGTGCAACTCAGCCGCGGCCCCGGTCAGCTCGCCGGCTGCTCGGTGGTGGTGGTGGCCGCTCCGCAGGTGGCGTTCGAGGCGGCGGAGGCTGAGCAGCTCCGCGCCCATCTCGCCGGGGGCGGACGCGCCATCCTCTTGCTGGAGCCGCTGGTCGCGCATGGCCTTGACGGTTTGCTGGAGGAGTACGGCATCCGCCACCACCGGGCGCTGGTGCTCGACGACGAGAGCCATTACTGGACCGACCCCGGCACGCCGGCGGTGACCCGCTACAGCCGCCACCGGATTACCCGCAATCTGGCGATGACCTTCTATCCCGGTGCCGCGGCGCTGACGCCGGCTCCCGGCGCACGGGCTGCCGGGCTGACGCTGACTCCGCTGGTGCAGACCTCCGCCCGCTCGCGCACCCAGTCGGTCGGCGGGGACGCCGTGGCGGAGGACGGGGCGCAGACGCTGATGGTCCTGGCGACGCGAACCATGCAGGACGACGATGCAGCGCGGCGGGCGGAATTGGTCGTCGTCGGCGACGGCGACTTCGCCACCAACTCCTTCTTTGCGCGCTTCGGCAACGGCACGCTGTTCCTCAACACGGTGAGCGCGCTGGCCGAGCAGGAAAACCTCATCGACATCGTGCCGCGCGTCCACACGATGCGCACGGTGCAGCTTACCAACGGGCAGATGCAGGCCGCCTTCCTGACCAGCACGGTCGCCCTGCCGGGCGCATTGGCGGTGATCGGGCTCATCGTCTGGCGTCGGCGGCGATGACGGCGGCGAACCTCCTCCGCCCGCTGCTGTGGGGCCTGCTCCTGATGGGCGCCGTCGCGGTCAGCGTTCATGCCGTGCGCGACGAGGGCCGCGATTCCGTCCATGACGAGGGCGAGGCGGCGGCCGAACCGCTGGTCCCCTTGCCGGCGGAGGAACTGGCGGCGATCGAAGTGCTCAAGTCCGGCCGGCTGTCGCGCTTCGACCGGACCCCCGAGGGACAGTGGTTCCTACATCCGGACGAGCATTCCCATGCACTTGGCGGGGCCGAGCACGTGCACACCGCCCCGCCGGAGAGCAGCGCCCGCATCGCCCAGGCATTCGCCATGTTCGGGCGTGCCCGGATCGAGCGGCAGGTTGGCACGGTCGGGGAGGACCGGAAGCGGTTCGGCCTCGTGTTCCCGGATCTCGTCGTGTCGGTCTTCACGGCGGGCCGGCCGCGGCCGGTGCTCACCCTGGAGGTCGGCGACCTCGCTCCGGACGGGCTGAGCCGCTACGTCCTTGCCGTCGAGCGCGGCGCCGTGATGACGATCCCCGACTACCACATCGCCAATCTGACCGCCCTGCTCTCTGTTATGCAGAGCGGTGGTGCGGCGAAACCCGACGGAGGGTAGGCTCATGCCAAGGTTCCTGGTGTTCGCGGTGCTGCTGCTGTCGGTGGGCGCTGGTGCCGCGCAAGCCCACGTCGCCAACCTGTCCACCTCGACGCTCACCGTCGCCGGGCAGGAGGTGCGGGCCACGCTCATGCTCAACCCGGCGGACGTCGCTGCGGCGCTGGGGCGCGCGGCGCCGCCGGCCTCCGACCTGCTTGCCTATCTCGACGGGCGCGTCGGCGTGTCGGACAGCGCGGGCCTCGCCTGCCAGCGGGTGGACGGACGGATCGAGGACGGAGCGCACATCGAGGCGGCGCTGGTCTGGCAGTGCACCGGCGAGCCATCGTCCTATCGGGCCGCGCCGTTCCAGGAGTTGGACCCGTCCGCCCGTCATATCGTCCTCCAGCCCGATTCCGAAGGAGGGCGGCAGGCGGTGCTCGACGCCAACCGCACCGAGATCGTCTTCGGCGTGCCGCAAAGCGCTGGTGCCGTGGTGTGGGCCTATCTGCTCAGCGGCATCGAGCACATCTTCGTGGGCTACGACCACATCGCCTTCCTGCTAGCGGTCATCCTGTGGGCGCGCAGCGTGCGCACGGTGCTCGCCATCGTCACCGGCTTCACGCTCGCCCACTCGGTCACTCTCAGCCTCGCCGCCCTCGACGTGGTGTCGCTGCCGAGCTCGGTCGTCGAGCCCCTGGTGGCGGCGAGCATCGTCGTGGTTGCGATCGAGAACTACCTCGTGCCGAACGCGTCGCACCGCTGGTGGATCGCGGCGCTGTTCGGCCTGATCCACGGGTTCGCCTTCGCCGACGTGCTGGGCGAGGTCGGCCTGCCGCAGGGGGCCAAGCTGGTCGCGCTGTTCGCCTTCAACCTCGGGGTGGAGGTCGGCCAGATCGCCATCGTCCTCGTGGTCGTACCGCTTTTCATCCTCGCCGACCGCACGCTGAGCACCGTCGCCGCGCGGCGGCTCGCCCACACCCTGTCGAGCATCCTTCTGGTCTTCGGCGTCTATTGGTTCGTCGATCGGGTCATCTGATACCATGTCCCGCGGATCGAAACCGATC